>CAIWRE010000502.1 GCA_903914985.1 uncultured beta proteobacterium
GGAAGCCCGCATGATGCAAGAGGCGGGTGTCCAAAGCGTCACGACCTGGATCGGCTCCGGTGTGCCCCGTTTTTACCTGCCCTTGGAAACGATTTTTCAGCAAAGCAATGTGTCGCAGCTGATCATCCTGCCCAAAGATTTGAAGGTGCGTGAATCCCTGCGAATCAAGTTGCCCGCGCTGATGGGCCAGGAATTTCCCGAACTGCGCGCCCGCGTCAAAATTTTGCCCAACGGGCCGCCGGTGGCTTACCCGGTGCAGTTCCGCGTCCTGGGAAGTGACCCTGACGTTTTGCGCCAGCGCGCCAATGAGGTGAAGGCCGCCATGCGCGCCAATACCAATATGCGCGGTGTCAATGACAACTGGAACGAGCCGGTCAAGGTGTTGCGCCTGGATGTCGACCAGACCAAAGCGCGCGCTATGGGAGTCACCAGCCAATCGATTGCCCAGGCGGCAAAAATATTGCTGGTGGGCAGCACCGTAGGCCAGTTCCGCGAAGGCGACAAGCTCATAGACATCGTCCTGCGCAGCCCGGAGAACGAGCGCAATGCAATTTCCGACATCGGAAACGCCTATCTGCCCACTGCCAGCGGAAAGTCGATTCCGCTTACGCAAATTGCCAAGCCCACTTTTGTCTGGGAGCCCGGCGTGTTGTGGCGCGATGGGCGCGATTACGCGATCACGGTGCAAGGCGACATTGTTGAAGGACTCCAAGGCGCAACAGTGACCAATGCACTGCTGCCGGAACTGCGCAGCCTGGAGGCGTCCTGGAAAACCCAGGGGCAGGACGGCTACCGCATCGAGGTGGCAGGCGCCGTAGCGGAGAGCAGTAAGGGCTCGAACTCCATTGCAGCGGGCGTTCCCATCATGTTGTTCATCACCTTCACCCTGCTCATGTTGCAGTTGCACAGCTTTAGTCGCGCCATGCTGGTGTTCCTGACGGGCCCCTTGGGTATCGCCGGTGTGGCCGGTGCCTTGCTGATCTCAGGCAGGCCGTTTGGCTTTGTGGCGCTCTTGGGCGTGATTGCTTTGATGGGCATGATTCAGCGCAACTCTGTGATCTTGATCGACCAGATCGAGCTGGAACGGGCCAATGGTGTTGCCGCTTGGGACGCGATTGTGGAGTCGGCCGTGCGCCGCCTGCGACCCATCGTCTTGACTGCCGCCGCTGCCGTGTTGGCCATGATTCCGCTGTCGCGCTCGGTATTCTGGGGCCCTATGGCGGTGGCCATCATGGGCGGGCTGATTGTGGCCACGGTGCTGACCCTGTTAGCTCTGCCGGCTATGTATGCAGCCTGGTTCCGGGTGCGTCGCGAGGCACCGCCTGCACAGGCTAAAATAGCGGGCTAACCGATTTCAAGGGTCCCTCCATCGCCACCGTGTCCAATGCGGCATTGCGGCAAGGAAGGGCCCTGATTTTTCTGCGCGGGTGGCGAAATTGGTAGACGCACCAGGTTTAGGTCCTGACGGTAGCAATACTGTGCGGGTTCGAGTCCCGCCCCGCGCACCACCCTTGAGAACTTGATTACCCCGTAGTGGGGCGTCACACAGCCGCAAGCGGCGTGGGCGCCCTTTGACCCTTAGGAGCATTTGAATGACCGTTATCGTTGAAACCCTGGAAAAGCTGGAACGCAAAATCACGTTGAACCTGCCTGTGGCGGCGGTGCAGTCTGAAGTGAGCGCGCGTCTGCGCAAAATGGCACGTACCGTCAAGATGGACGGCTTCCGTCCAGGCAAAGTGCCGATGAATGTGGTCACGCAGCGTTACGGCTATTCGGTGCATTACGAAGTCATGAACGACAAAGTGGGCGAGGCTTTTGCCGCTGCTGCCGCCGAAGCCAAATTGCGCGTGGCTGGACAACCCAGCATCACCGAAGCCACTGGCGCCTCCGAAGGCTTCATGGCTTTTGACGCCGTGTTTGAAGTTTTTCCTGAAGTCGTCATTGGCGACCTGTCCAGCGCCGAAGTGGAAACTGTGACCGCCGAAGTCAGCGACGCGGCCATTGACAAAACAATCGACATCCTGCGTAAGCAGCGCCGCACCTTTTCGCAACGCGCGCAAGACGCCGCGGCGCAGGACGGCGACCGCGTCACCGTGGACTTTGCGGGCAAGATCGACGGCGAAGCGTTTGAAGGCGGCAAAGCCGACGACTTCCAGTTCATTCTGGGCGACGGTCAAATGCTGAAAGAGTTTGAAGAGGCGACACGTGGCATGAAGCTGGGTGAAAGCAAGACTTTCCCCCTGGCTTTCCCGGCTGAATACCATGGCAAAGACGTCGCCGGCAAAACCGCCGACTTCCTGGTCACGGTGAAAAAAGTCGAAGCGGCGCATCTGCCTGAGGTGGACAACGCGCTGGCAGCCGTCTTGGGCATTGCGGACGGCACCGTTGAAGGTCTGCGCGCTGACATCCGTAAAAATCTGCAACGGGAAGTGAAGGCCCGTCTGCTGGCCCGCAACAAGCAAGTAGTGATGGACGCATTGGTCGCTAAGTCGGAACTCGACCTGCCCAAATCCAGCGTGCAGTCTGAAGTCGAGCGACTTGTGGAGGGCGCGCGCGCCGACCTGAAGCAACGCGGCATCACCGCTGCTGATAAAGCGCCTATCCCTGCAGAACTGTTTACCGCACAAGCCGAGCGCCGCGTGCGTTTGGGCTTGGTAGTTGCTGAACTCGTGCGTACACACCAGCTACACGCGACTTCCGAGCAAATCAAGGCCCACATCGAGGAGCTCGCCTCCAGCTATGAACAACCCGCTGAGGTGATGCGCTGGTACCAAAGCGACAACCGCCGCATGGCAGAGGTCGAGTCCATGGTCATCGAGAACAATGTGACGGCCTATGTGCTGTCGCAGTTAAAGGTTACTGAGAAAGCGATCGGCTTTGACGAGCTGATGGGGCAGAATTAAACCGAGGTCTCCTTGGCAGGTCCGGGCGAGCGAATTTGTCTCGATTCCGGGCTTGCAGTCAGGCCAGACATCCCCAGCTAGCCTGGGTGGGCTCGCGCTGTGGGGCCCGTGAACAATTATTGGAGACGCTATGAACGTGAAATTTGGTATGCCAGGTGCATTGGAAACCCAGGCCTTGGGCATGGTGCCCATGGTGATCGAGCAGTCCGGCCGGGGCGAGCGCTCCTATGACATCTACTCGCGTCTGCTCAAAGAACGCGTTATTTTCTTGGTCGGACCGGTCAACGACCAGACTGCCAATCTGGTGGTGGCGCAATTGCTGTTCCTGGAGAGCGAAAACCCCGACAAGGATATTTCTTTCTACATCAACTCCCCTGGTGGGTCGGTGAGCGCAGGCATGGCGATTTTCGACACCATGAACTTCATCAAACCCGATGTGTCCACCTTGTGCATCGGTATGGCGGCCAGCATGGGCGCGTTTTTGCTGACAGCCGGTGCCAAGGGCAAGCGCTTCTCGCTGCCCAACTCCAAGGTCATGATCCACCAACCCCTGGGCGGAACCCAGGGTCAGGCGACCGAAATTGAGATTCACGCCCGTGAAATTTTGAAAACTCGCGAGCAGCTGAACAAAATATTGGCAGACCGCACCGGACAGCCGCTGGACAAAATCGAACGCGACACCGAGCGGGACTACTACCTTTCGGCGGATGAGGCCAAGGACTATGGGCTGATCGACCAGGTGATCGCCAAGCGTCCCTAAACTCAAGGCTTCTCAGCCCCACACGGCAACGGTGTCTCTCCCAGCGGAAGACACCGTTTTTTAATTGGTTATCATCGGATTTCATACCGGAAAAGGCACTTCTCCCATGGCGGAAAAAAAAGGCGCTTCGAGCGAAAAAAATCTCTACTGCTCGTTCTGCGGCAAGAGCCAGCACGAAGTGAAAAAGCTGATTGCAGGCCCGTCTGTGTTTGTCTGCGACGAATGCATTGACCTCTGCAATGAAATCATCCGCGACGAGGTACCCTCCATCACCGGCGATGGCGAGGCCCGCTCTGATCTGCCCACGCCCTCTGAAATCAAGGCCAATCTGGACAATTACGTGATTGGCCAGGAGCCCGCCAAGCGCACTTTGGCGGTGGCGGTGTACAACCACTACAAGCGCCTGCGGCACCAGGAAAAGGCCAAAAAGGACGAGGTGGAGCTCTCCAAGAGCAATATTTTGCTGATTGGCCCCACTGGTTCAGGCAAGACACTGCTGGCACAAACGTTGGCACGCATGCTCGATGTGCCCTTTGTGATGGCCGACGCAACCACCCTGACCGAGGCCGGTTATGTGGGTGAGGACGTTGAAAACATCGTGCTCAAACTTCTGCAAAGCTGCAACTACGAGGTGGAGCGGGCGCAGCGCGGCATTGTGTATATCGACGAAATTGACAAAATTTCGCGCAAGTCAGACAACCCGTCGATCACCCGGGACGTGTCGGGCGAGGGCGTTCAGCAGGCGCTGCTCAAGCTGATTGAAGGCACCATGGCCAGTGTGCCGCCCCAGGGCGGACGCAAGCACCCCAACCAGGATTTTGTGCAAATCGATACGACCAACATTTTGTTCATTTGTGGTGGCGCATTTGCGGGCCTGGAAAAAGTTATCGAAAACCGCACCCAATCGTCCGGCATCGGCTTTGGCGCCACCGTGATGAGCAAGGCGCAGCGCAGTCTGACCGAAGTCTTCAAAGACGTAGAGCCCGAAGATTTGATCAAGTTCGGTTTGATCCCCGAGTTGGTGGGCCGTATGCCGGTCGTGGCCACCTTGGCCGAGTTGACCGAAGACGCGATGGTTCAAATTTTGACCGAGCCGAAAAATGCGCTCGTCAAACAATACGCCAAGCTGATTGCCATGGAAGGGGCTGAGTTGGAAATTCGCCCCGACGCCTTGCGCGCGATTGCCAAACGCGCTTTGGAACGAAAGACGGGCGCGCGCGGCTTGCGGTCCATCCTTGAACAATCCTTGATCGACACCATGTACCAGTTGCCCGACAGCACAGACGTGGCCAAAGTAGTGGTGGATGCCTCCACCATTGAGGAAAACCACCCGCCTTTGCTGGTGTATCGCGATATCGCTAAAAAGGCCTGATTAACCTGTCCCCTGCGAACAATTAGACGAGGTTTTAAAGATGTCCGGTCATACCCCCCTTCCAGCCCTGCCGATTGAACTACCGATGTTGCCTTTGCGCGACGTCGTCGTTTTCCCCCATATGGTGATTCCCCTATTTGTGGGGCGCCCCAAGAGCATCAAAGCGCTTGAGGCTGCCATGGAAACCGATCGCAGCATCATGCTGGTGGCCCAAAAAGCCGCAGCCAAAGATGAGCCGCTGGTCAGCGATATGTTTGAGGTGGGCTGCGTATCGACGATTTTGCAGATGCTCAAACTGCCGGACGGCACCGTCAAGGTGCTGGTCGAAGGCCACCAAAGGGCAAGCGTCGACAAAATTGCCGATGGCGAAACGCATTTCACCGCAGTCGTTACGCCGATAGAGCCCGTGAGCTCGACCGGCGGCGACGCCGACAGCACCCGCGCCAGCGAGCTCGAGGCCTTGCGCCGTGCTGTGATGAGTCAGTTCGACCAGTACGTCAAGCTGAACAAAAAGATTCCGGCCGAAATTCTCACGTCCATCGCCAGTATTGACGATCCCGGCCGCCTGGCGGACACCATCGCTGCGCATTTGCCGCTCAAGCTGGAGAACAAGCAAGTGGTGCTGAGTTTGTCGGACGTAAAAACCCGCATGGAAAATTTGCTGGAGCAGATTGAGCGCGAGGTTGACATTCTCAATGTTGACAAGAAAATCCGGGGTCGCGTCAAGCGCCAAATGGAGAAGAACCAACGCGACTTCTACCTGAACGAACAGGTCAAAGCGATCCAAAAAGAGCTGGGTGACGGCGAAGACGGTGCCGACATCGAGGAGCTTGAGAAAAAAATCAAAGCGGCCAAGATGCCCAAAGAGGCCTTGAAAAAGGCCGAGGCGGAGCTGAAAAAACTCAAGCTCATGTCGCCCATGTCCGCTGAGGCCACCGTGGTGCGCAACTACCTCGATGTGCTGGTTGGCCTGCCGTGGACCACCAAGACCAAAATCAAACACGACCTGGGCAACGCCGAAGCAGTGTTGAACCAGGACCACTACGGTCTGGACAAGGTCAAGGACCGGATTCTGGAATACCTTGCGGTGCAGCAGCGGGTGGACAAAGTGAAGGCGCCTATTCTGTGCCTGGTGGGCCCTCCCGGCGTGGGTAAGACCTCGTTGGGTCAGTCGATTGCCAAGGCAACCGGCCGCAAGTACGTGCGCATGGCACTCGGTGGCATGCGCGACGAGGCTGAAATTCGTGGCCACCGCCGCACCTACATCGGCGCCATGCCCGGCAAGGTATTGCAAAGCCTGAGCAAGGTCGGCACACGCAACCCGCTTTTTTTGCTCGACGAGATCGACAAGTTGGGCACCGATTTCCGTGGCGACCCGAGCAGCGCATTGCTCGAAGTGTTGGACCCCGAGCAAAACCACAAGTTTGGCGACCACTACGTGGAGGTCGATTACGACCTGAGTGACGTGATGTTTGTGGCCACGTCAAACTCCATGAAGATACCGGCGGCCTTGCTGGACCGCATGGAAGTGATCCGCCTCTCGGGATACACCGAGGACGAAAAAACCAGCATTGCGCTGACCTATTTGCTGCCCAAGCAGATGAAGAACAACGGTGTCAAAGACAGCGAACTGCTGGTCTCGGAAGACGCCGTTCGCGATATCGTGCGCTACTACACCCGCGAAGCCGGTGTGCGCTCGCTGGAGCGCGAACTTTCCAAGATTTGCCGCAAAGTGGTCAAGGGTCTGTTGCTGAAGAAACTGACACCGCAAGTGAAAGTGGACGCGGACAATTTGAACGATTACCTGGGCGTGCGCAAGTACACCTTCGGACGCGCTGAAGACCAAGACCAGGTCGGGCAGGTGGTTGGATTGGCCTGGACCGAGGTGGGAGGCGACTTGTTGACCATCGAAGCCGCATTGATTCCTGGTAAAGGTGTCATTACACGCACCGGCTCCCTGGGCGACGTGATGAAAGAATCCGTGGAGGCCGCCCGCACCGTGGTGCGTAGCCGCGCTCGCCGTTTAGGCATCAAGGACGAGGTGTTTGAGAAAAAAGACATTCACATCCACGTGCCGGATGGTGCTACGCCCAAAGACGGCCCAAGCGCCGGCGCTGCCATGGCGACGGCCTTTGTGTCGGCCCTGACCGGAATTGCGGTGCGCGGTGATGTGGCCATGACGGGTGAGATCACCTTGCGCGGTGAAATCACTGAGATTGGCGGCTTGAAAGAAAAGCTGCTCGCTGCCCTGCGAGGCGGTATCAAAACGGTGTTGATCCCGGAGTCCAATGCCAAAGATTTGCAGGAGATTCCTGACAACGTCAAGAAGGGCCTGGAAATCATCCCCGTGCGCTGGATTGACCAGGTGCTGGACTACGCATTGGTCTCTCATCCGGTGCCTCTGCCAGACGAGGAGGTCTTGGCAGTTGCTTCCCCGGAGACTCAGGCGGTGCAAGGCGCGGTCAAGCACTGAGCAGTCAAACCAGGGAAAAGCAGCACGGGAGGGCTGTAAAAGGGTAGAAATTATTGCTATAATTTGAGCCTGAAATGCGGGAATAGCTCAGTTGGTAGAGCGCAACCTTGCCAAGGTTGAGGTCGAGAGTTCGAGACTCTTTTCCCGCTCCAAATTCCGAAAGGGAAGCGCGAAGCTTCCCTTTTTTGTTCACGGTATTGGTCTCACCTCCCGTGACAATGGTGATTAAGGGCGCGGTAGCAAAGCGGTTATGCCCCGGATTGCAAATCCGGTTAGTCCGGTTCGACTCCGGACCGCGCCTCCATCGATCAGCCCGAGTGGTGAAATAGGTAGACACATCGGACTTAAAATCCGCCGCTTCGTGAATAACGGGCGTACCGGTTCGATTCCGGTCTCGGGCACCATTACACTCGCCTCATGCCACGCTACAACACCCCTTTTGAGATCCATGTTCACGGACAAGTAGCCTTGCGCGCGGACGTCGGTTTTGAC
>CAIWRE010000503.1 GCA_903914985.1 uncultured beta proteobacterium
AGGGCTAAGTATCAGGCAGCGGCTTGCAAGCCATGGCGGGCAATCAGTGCCTCACGCTGGCGCGGGTCGAGGTTGAGGCGGCGCAGGTCGCGGCCCACGGCCTTGAGCAAGCGCGGGTCCATCACGGCGCGCCACAGCGGCGGCACGTAGGCGACCAGGAACATGCCAAAGTAGCCGCTGGGCAGCGTGGGCAGCTCGTCAAAGTGCCGCAGCGATTGGTAGCGGCGCAGCGGGTGGGCGTGGTGGTCCGAGTGGCGCTGCAAGTGAAACACGATCCAGTTGGAGAAGATGTGGTTGCTGTTCCAGGAGTGGTGGGGCTGGCAGGGCTCGAAGCGGCCGTCGGCACGCTGCTGGCGCAGCAGGCCATAGTGCTCGATGTAATTGGCCGAAGTCAGCTGAAAGTTGGCCCAAAAAGACGCAGCCACCAAAAACGGCAGCACCATCCAACCCAGCCACAGCGCCAGGCCCGACCACAAGGCCAGCGTCAGCACCGCAGGCTGCACGATGTGGTTGTGCCACGAAAGCACCGGCAGACCGGCCTGCTGCAAGCGGGTGCGCTCCAGCGCCCAGGCGCGGAACCAGGCACCGGGCATTTCGCGCAGCACAAAGGCATAAATCGACTCCCCCATGCGCGAAGACGCAGGGTCCGCGGGCGTGGCCACGTCGCGGTGGTGGCCCCGGTTGTGCTCCACATAAAAATGCCCGTAGCCCGAGGGCGCGAGCACGATCTTGGCCAGGGCCTTTTCCAGCGTGGTGTTTTTGTGGCCCAGCTCATGGCCCAGGTTGATGCAAAAGCCGCCCACCGAGCCGCTGATCAGCACCATGGCGATCCAGCCATGCCAGGGCAGGTCCATTTGCGTCACAAACCAGGCGCTGAAGATGAACGATGCCCACAGCACCGGCGCCAGCAGGTAGGTGATCCAGCGGTAATAGGGGTCCGCGTCCAGTGCAGGCACGGCGGACTCGGGCGGGTTGCTGCGGTCTTCGCCCAAAAAGTAGTCCAGCAGCGGCACCACGGCGTAGAAAAAGACCACTGGAATCCACAGCGCCCTAGGGTCACCAGTGGACGCCATCAGCGCCGGGCCGATCAGCACCGTGGTGGGAATGAGCAAAGACAGCAGCCAGGCGTAGCGTTTGCGGTCGCGGTAGGGGGTGCTTGGGCCGGCAGGAGAGGTGGTGCTGGTGCTCATACCCAATTTTCAGAGGGCGCACCCTGCGGCCGTAGCGGGTTTACCCCAGCACAGTCGCTGCTGTTACAGCGCGCGGCGTGAGCTGTTTATGCGCCCAGTTGGGCGGCCAGCCATTCGCAAAGTTCCCCATCCGGCTGCTCAAAACCTGCCAGCACCGTGAAATGGTCGGCACCCGCGATGGGCCGCAGCTCCGAGCGATTGCCCAGCGCCGTCCAGGTGTCATGAAAGGACTGGGCCTGGCGCGCAAACTCGGCGGACTCGGCCCCGCCCCAGGTCACCCAGGTCGGGGTGGCGCAGGGGCGGCACAAAAACTGGGGCGAATTGCGCCGGACGATGCCTTCGTCCAGCTGAATCATGGGCTGCAAATAGCTGTAGCGCAGGGGCGCAATGTCGTAAATGCCGCTGATGCACAAAGCGGCCTTGATGGGGTCGGTGGCCAGCCCGTAGTCGCGCGCCCACTCGGTGTGCAGGCACATGGCGGTCAGGTGTCCGCCTGCGGAGTGGCCGCCCACGGCAATGCGCTGCGGGTCGCCGCCGTAGCGGGCAATGTTGTGCACCGTCCAGGCCACCGCCGCGCGCACTTGGCGTGTGATCTCGTCCAGCGTCACAAAGGGGCACAGGGCGTAATTCACCACCACGGTGGTAATGCCCCGGCGCTGCAAGCCCAGCGCCACGCCGCTGAACTCTTTGCTCGACAGCGCCCGCCAGTAGCCGCCGTGG
>CAIWRE010000504.1 GCA_903914985.1 uncultured beta proteobacterium
CCTGATGGGCGACTGGCGCATGTGGTTTGACATCTTGCGGGGCAAGATCGCGTTCTAAGCGGCGCTGTGAGCGTCAGTCGAAGCGGAATTTTTTGTGGCAGGACTTGCAGCTGTTGGTCACCTCCACCACCGCTGGCTTGATTTTTTCTAAGTCCCCGGCTTGGGCCTCTTGGGCGAGTTGGGCCACCACACGTTGGTACTGCTTTTGGGCCGCGTCAAACTCCGCTGGCTCTGACCACACCGCAGGCTTGGACCGTGTCGGCGGGTAATTGCCATCCTGCGGAAAATAGGCCCAGGGCTTGTTGGAAAGCTTTTGCAGCTCGTCCACATAGCCTGCAAACTCTTCCTTTTTGTAGGGCTCGCGTTCGTTGGCGACCAAACCGATGGGCTCCAGCGCCCGGTTCATTTGTTTGAACAGCGCCTTGCGTTTGGTCAGCACCTGGTCGGGATGGGTGTCAGGCACCTGGCGCACACACGCTGTCAACACGCCCACCACCAGCAAGCACAAGACGAGACAAACGCGCTGCCGCCTCATGCAGGCTGCTTCGCTGACGCTTCGCCACTGGCAGGCGCAGCCCGGGTGCACTGCAGAGCGCTGGCATCCGCGGCTTTCAGCGTCAGGGTCCGGGGGTCTTCGGCACTGATCGCTTTGGGTGGGAGAAAGCCAAGCTGGCTGGCGTCGCTGCCAAAGCTGCCCCAGTCCAACTGATTGTTGTGCAATGTGCCTTCCAGAACACCGCTGGCCGAGCTGATTTTGACCCGCTCTGTGCCATGCAGGTACATGAGCACAAAGGGCGTTGTGCCCGTGCTGCAGTCATAACGCACCAAGGTGCTGGGTGGCGGAACCAGTCCATGGTTCTTGACCGCATTGACCACGATAGAGCCGACGACGCTGACAAACACCAAGGCCACCGCGCCGTAAAACAGCACCAGCACAAAGCGCCAACTGAGAACAAAGGCGCGTAAACCGCCACGGTCTGGCGAGGAAGGGGGGTCTTGGGTCATCGGACCATTATCGCGGACTATAAAAACCGATCCAAGATTTTCTTGCTGTGGGCGTCCAGTGCGAACTGATCCGGCACCAGGTAGTGAATGCCGTGGGCGTCCGAAATCAGCAGGCCATGGGCGGTGCCCACGCGGCGGATGTCTTCATCACCGCGCAGCACGAATTCGCATGGGCCGCGGTCGGTCTGAACCGTCCAGGTGCAAGGCGTGGAAAAGCTGCTGACGGCTTCAATGCGTTGCAGCACCGGCATGAACTCCCGCCGGGTCAGCTCCTGACGCAGCATTTCTTGGGCGCTGGCGTGCAGCGCGCCCAAGTGCGCAATCCAGGCCACTTCATGGCCGTCGGCATCGACCACCGACACGCCCTCCTCAGGCGCCTGGATCGGAAATGCCCGCACCGGCACCACGCCTTCGAAGCGCTCGCCCTGGGCATTGGTCAGCACCAGCTTGCCAAAGGGAGTGCGCTCCAGGACCCATGCGTCGGACGAGCCGTTGGCGGTTTGAACAATGTCCTGGCTCATGACTCACTGCCTTCCGAGGCCAAGACCGGCTCGGCGTTGCGCGCCTGGGCTTGGTAGAGATTGAAATACGCACCCTCCTG
Organism: uncultured beta proteobacterium; assembly: GCA_903914985.1. Lineage (GTDB taxonomy): Bacteria > Pseudomonadota > Gammaproteobacteria > Burkholderiales > Burkholderiaceae_C > Allorhodoferax. The sequence goes on from CAIWRE010000504.1 coordinate 1,607, forward strand.
GGCCATGAGTGCGTCGTGCGTGCCCTCCTCCACCACGCGGCCGCGGTCCAGCACGACCAGCCGGTCAGCGCGGTGCAAAGTGGAAAGCCGGTGCGCAATCGCGATCGTGGTGCGCCCCTTCACCAGGTTTTCGAGGGCTTTTTGAATTTCTTTTTCGGTCTCCGAGTCCACCGAACTGGTGGCTTCGTCCAGGATCAGGATGCGCGGGTCGATCAAAAGAGCGCGGGCGATCGAAATGCGCTGACGCTCGCCACCCGATAGGCCCTGGCCGCGCTCGCCCACCATGGAGTCATAGCCTTGCGGCAAGCGCAAGATGAATTCGTGCGCATGGGCGGCCCTGGCGGCCGCCACGATCTCGCTGCGGGTGGCATCAGGCTTGCCGTAGGCAATGTTTTCGGCAATCGTTCCGAAAAACAAGAAGGGCTCTTGCAGCACCAAACCAATGTTGCGGCGGAAGTCCGCAATGGCGTACGAGCGGATGTCCACGCCATCGACCAGAATCGCGCCCTCGGACACATCGTAAAAACGGCAAATCAGGTTCACCAAAGTGCTCTTGCCCGAGCCGCTGTGGCCTACCAGGCCGATCATTTCGCCCGGCGCGATGCGCAAATTGATGCCCCGGTTGACTGCCCGGTTGCCATAGCGAAAGCCCACCTCGCGCAGCTCAATACTTCCCTGCACCCGGTCCACATGCACAGGATGTTGGGGTTCGGGCACGCTGGAGACATGGTCCAGGATGTCAAAAATGCGCTTGGCCGCAGAGGCGGACTTTTGCGTGACCGAGACGATGCGGCTCATGGAATCGAGCCGCCCATAAAAGCGGCCGATATAGGCAATCGCCGCCAGCAACATACCCACGGTGATCTCGCCCTTGGACACTTGCCAGATACCAAAGCCCCAGACCACCAGCAAGCCCATCTCGGTCAACAACGAGACGCTGGGCGAAAACAGCGACCAGATTTTGTTGATGCGGTCGTTGACCAGGAGGTTATGGCGGTTGGCCTCGCGAAAGCGCTTTGCCTCGCGCTGCTCCTGGGCAAAGGCCTTGACCACCCGGATACCCGGAATGGTGTCGGCCAGGACGTTGGTCACCTCGCCCCAAACGCGGTCAATTTTTTCGAACCCGGTGCGCAGGCGGTAGCGCACAAAGTGAATCATCCAGCCAATAAACGGCAGCGGCACCAGCGTGATGAGGGCCAGGTAGGGGTTCATGGAAAATAAAATCACAGCCGTCATGACGATCATGACCACGTCGCTGGCAAAGTCGGTCAGATGCAAGGACAGGTAGACCGCAATGCGGTCGCTCTCGCTGCCCACACGCGACAGCAAGTCACCGGTGCGCTTGCCGCCGAAGTATTCCAGTGACAAGCGCAGCAAATGTTCGTAGGTGGTGGTGCGCAGGTCGGCGGCAATGCGTTCAGAGGCCAGGGCAAGAATGTAGGTTTTGGCCCAGCTCAGCACCCAGGCCAACAGGCCGGACGCCAGCAAGCCCGACAAATACAGCGCCACCGTCAAAGGCGGAATCTGCTGGCCGTTTTGGTAGGGGATTAAGACTTTGTCCACCAAGGGAATCGTCAGATAGGGTGGAACCTGACTGGCGGCAGTGCCCAAGAGCATGAGCACGAAGCCCAGCAGGAGCTGGCCACGGTAGGGCCGGGCAAAGCGCCAGAGTCGCAATAGCGTCCAGGTGGACGGCGGGGTGTGAACCACCTTGGTGCACACCGGGCACTCCTCCTGGTCGGGCTCCAGCGGCGCTTTGCAACTGGGGCACACGGCCTGCAGCACCGGCGCCACAGGCACGCCGCTGAGCGAACTGCTGTGCTGGGCCGCAAACTGGTCCACCAGGCGCAGGGCCTGCAAGTTCTGGCCGAGGGTGAAGCGCCAGCGGTGCAGCAAGGCCTGGTTGTCAGACAGTTCCAGGTGGCCCACGCCGGCGTGGTCGTAATGACTCAGCCGCAGGTCGGCGCGGTAAGGCCATTGCTGTGCTCCGCCCGTACGGGGCGAAAGGCTGTGCAATCCAAGGTTTGTAGCGACCAGCAGCGAAGGCACGAAGTGAAGCCGCTCATCCAGGTCAACCTCCAGGCATGCAACCACGTTCTCTTGGGAGTGCAGCTGCGCTTGTACTGCCTGGCGCCAGGAGGTAGGAACATCCGCAGCACTCAAAGCAGGCGCTGATACGTCAAAGGTCATGGATTTGAATCACTCTTTAGAAAAAACCGGTCCGTCTCAATCGCTCAACCCGCAGGGCCGCCGGATCAGTCCAAGCCCTGACTATGCCTGAGGTGGGCCAACCAACAGCCCAAGGCAGCGCCTTGAGCGAGAATACACAACGCGCCAAGAACCCCAACGGTGGACGCGCAAACCCACATCACGCCATGACGAGTCAGAAAAAAATCGACATTCTGCGGGTTAACTACCTGCGCGGCCCCAATATCTGGACCTACCGGCCGGTGATTGAAGCGTGGGTCGACATTGGCGAGCTGGAGGATTTTCCGTCCAATACCCTGCCCGGCTTTACCGAACGCCTCACTCGTTGGCTGCCGGGCCTGATCGAGCACGAATGCAGTCCCGGCGTGCGGGGCGGCTTTTTGGAACGCCTGAAAGAAGGCACCTGGGCGGCGCACATTTTGGAACATGTGAGCCTGGAGCTTCAAAACCTGGCCGGCATGCGCACCGGGTTCGGCAAGGCCCGCCAGACGTCCAAGACAGGGGTCTACAAAGTCGCCTTCCGCACCCGCCAGGAGCAGGTCGGTCGCGCCGCACTGCATGCCGGGCGCGATTTAGTGCAGGCCGCCATCAACGACACGGCCTTTGACCTGGCAGCAACCATTGCCGAACTCAGCGACATGGTGGACTCCCTGTGCCTGGGCCCCAGCACCGCCCACATCGTGGACGCCGCCACGGCCCGGCGCATTCCGCACCTGCGCCTGACCGACGGCAACTTGGTGCAACTGGGCTACGGCATCGCCCAACGCCGCATCTGGACAGCCGAGACCGATCAAACCAGCGCAATTGCTGAAGAAATCGCCAGCGACAAAGACATGACCAAGGCTTTGCTGCAGGCCTGCGGCGTGCCCGTGCCCGAAGGTGAGTTGGTGCGCAGCGCCGAAGCGGCATGGGAAGCTGCCCGGAGCGTCGGCGTGCCGGTCGTCGTCAAACCCTACGACGGCAACCATGGCCGGGGCGTGTCGCTCAACCTGGTGCACCAAACCGAGGTGGAAGCGGCTTACCACCTGGCGCACCGCAAGGGTGGCGGCAGCGTGATCGTCGAGAAATTCATTCCAGGCGACGAGCACCGCCTCCTCGTTATCGGCAAAAAAGTCGTGGCAGCCGCACGGGGCGATGTGCTGTACGTGGAAGGAGATGGCGTCTCCACCATTGACCAATTGGCGGCCCTGCAAATCAATAACGACCCACGCCGCGGCAAAGGGGAAGATTTCCCGCTGAATGTGGTGACACCGAGCGAAAGTGCAGAAGTCATTTTGGAGCTGGAGCGCGTGGGGCTGAATGCACAGTCCGTGCCCTCACAAGGACAGCGCGTGCTAATTCAGCGCAATGGCAATGTGGCACTCGACGTCACCAGTCTGGTGCACCCGACGGTGGCCGCCGCAGCGGCGCTGGCAGCGCGTATCGTGGGCCTGGACATTGCCGGGGTGGACATGGTGCTGCAGGACTGCAGCCAGCCACTGCACAGCCAGCGCGCTGCCGTGATTGAGGTCAATGCCAGCCCGGGTCTGCTCTCGCACATCAAACCGGCCAATGGCGAAGGCCAGCCGGTGGGCACTGCCATCATGGAGCACTTGTTTGCACCCAAGATGGACGGACGCATTCCGGTGGTCGGCATCACCGGCACCCACAACACGGGGCGCATTGCGCGCCTGGTGGCGTGGCTGGTGCACATCAGCGGCAAACACGTGGGCCTGGCCTGCAGCGAAGGCCTGTACCTCGATGGCCGCCGGGTCGACGCGCGCGACAGCACAAACTGGGACGCCGGTCAACGCATCTTGATCAACCGCTCGGTGCAAGCCGCGGTGTTTGAAAACCCGAGCGCGACCATCCTCGGCCAGGGCCTGGCCTACGACAAATGCGACGTGGGCGTGGTCACCGATGTGAGTTGGACGCCAGAGCTGAGCGAATTTGACATCCTGGACGCCGAACAAACCTACAATGTCGCCCGCACCCAGGTCGAGGTGGTGCTGCATAGCGGTACCGCGGTGCTCAATGCCGCCGACCCGCAGGCGCTGGAATTGGCCGAGCTGTGCGACGGCAAGGTCATCTTTTATGGGACGTCCGCTGACCACGCGACGCTAGTGCAGCACCGCGCGGCCGGGGAACGGGTGGTGTACCTGCACAACGCCGTCATTGTGCTGGCCCAGGGTGCCAACGAAATATCTCTGCTGCCGCTGAGCAGCCTCAAACCCGCCAAAGCTGCGCAGCCCGAAATGGTGATGGCGGCAGTGGCTGCTGCCTGGGCGCTCAACATTGCGCCCGAACTCATTGGCGCGGGACTCCGCACCTTCGAGTCCAATCCCCAAAAAACGCCTTACTAAGCCCCTTACTGCTACGCTCCGCCGAGCACCAACACCCACAAACGCCATGGAAGTCACCCGCATTCGCGCCTTGCGCGGCCCCAATCTCTGGAGTCACCACACGGCCATTCAGGCGGTCGTCTCGTGCACTGCGCAAGAGTGCGACGTTACCAACCTGCCAGGTTTCGAGACTCGGCTTCGCGCCCGCTTTCCAGAGATCAGCCCCTTCCAAACGATTGGCAGTGGTGACGCAGTGCCCCTGGCACGGGTGCTTGAACTCGCTGCCCTGGGCCTGCAGGCGCAAGCCGGTTGCCCGGTCACATTCAGCTGCGCCAAACCCACCCTGGAGAGTGGCGTCTACCAAGTCGTCGTGGAGTACAGCGAAGAAGAGGTGGGCCGCCTGGCGTTTGAATTGGCGC
>CAIWRE010000505.1 GCA_903914985.1 uncultured beta proteobacterium
CGCCCACAAAGTCGCGGGTCAGGATGCGCGACTCGGCGTCGGCCCGAACCACGTCCAGGGGCTTGCGCTTTTGCGCAGCGGCCACCTCCTGGTGCTTGACGGCCACGATTTTGTCCAGAATGTCACTCATGTTTTAGGTACTCAAAAAACGAAACAGGGAAAGTCCGGCGGTCTCAGGCCGCCAGGGATTTGGACAGCTCTACCAGCGCCAGCATCTTGGCTTTAGCGGCTCCGGACTCAATCGCGGAACGCGCCAAGGCCAGGCCATCAGCCATGGTCGGTGCCACGTTGGCGGCATACAAAGCCACGCCGGCGTTCAAGGCCACGATGTCTTTGGCAGGGCCGGCCTGGTTGTCCAGAACGCCGCGCAGCATGGCCATGGACTCTTGTGCGGTTTCCACTTTGAAGGCGCGGTTGCTGGTCATGGTCAGGCCAAAGTCTTCGGGGTGAATTTCGTATTCAGTGATCTCGCCGTTTTTCAGCTCGCCCACCAACGTGGCGGCGCCCAGGCTCACCTCGTCCAAACCATCGCGGCCGTATACGACCAAGGCGTGCTCAGCGCCCAAACGCTGCAAGGCGCGCACCTGAATACCGACCAGGTCCGCATGGAACACACCCATCAGAATGTTGGGAGCACTCGCCGGATTGGTTAAGGGCCCCAGGATGTTGAAGATGGTCTTGATGCCCAACTCGCGGCGTACCGGGCCTACGTTTTTCATGGCCGGGTGGTGGTTGGGCGCGAACATAAAGCCCACGCCCTGCTCTGCGATGCACTGCGCAATGGCCGAAGGCGAGAGGTTGATGTTCAAACCCAGCGCTTCGAGCACATCGGCACTGCCCGACTTGCTGCTCACGCTGCGCCCGCCGTGCTTGCTTACTTTGGCACCTGCCGCAGCGGCCACGAACATGGCGCAAGTGGAAATATTGAAGGTGTGCGCGCCGTCACCGCCGGTGCCCACGATGTCCACCAGATGGCTTGTGTCGGCCACCTCCACCTTGGTAGAAAACTCGCGCATCACCTGCGCGGCCGCAGTGATCTCGCCGATGGTTTCCTTCTTGACACGCAAACCGGTGATGAGCGCGGCCATCATCACGGGCGACATCTCACCCGACATGATCTGGCGCATCAGGTGCAGCATTTCGTCGTGAAAAATTTCGCGGTGTTCAATGGTGCGCTGCAGCGCTTCTTGCGGTGTGATTTTGGACGCGTGGGTCATGGTCTTCCTTAGGCCTGGGGCGCTGCACTGAGCGCTAACTTGATACCGAATCCTACAAACAAAGCGCCTGCCAGCCGGTCGATCCACTGCATGCTGCGCTGAATCCGCACACTGCGGCCTGCTGCATGGGCTGCCACAGCGGCCCACGCACAGTTCACCCACAGGGCATTGAAATTGAACAGCAAGCCCAGCAGAAAAAACGCCAGTGGCTTGTTTTCCATCTCAGGTGCAATGAACTGCGGCACGAAGGCCAGGAAAAACAAAGCCACCTTGGGATTGAGTGCATTGGTCCAAAAACCGCGCAAGAAGACGGTGCGGTAGGACCTTGCCGAGCTTTGCGCATCAGACGCCGGAAAACCCACGTTGGCAGATGGTGTCGCACCTGGCTTCAACATTCGCAAACCCAGGTACACCAAATAGGCCGCACCCACCCATTTGAGCAATGAAAACGAGGTGGCCGACGTGGCCATGAGTGCACTCACACCTACAGCCGCCGCAAAAATATGCACAAAGCAACCTGCCGTAATGCCCACTGCCGCCACCATGCCCGCGCGCACACCGCTGCGCAGGGCCTGGCTCACGATGTAAAGCACATCGGGGCCGGGCGTGAGATTGAGCAGCAAACCCGCTGCAATGAACAGCAGAAGTTGATCGAGCGGCATGAATGAATTCAATACACCGAAGTGCCGGTGGCAGCGCTTGTGCCCGAGGCTTGAACGCCTTGGCCGAAAAACGCCCGTACCGCTTGCACCGTGCGGTCAATGCCTGCGGCATCCACATCGAGGTGCGTGACAAAGCGCAGGCCGATGAGGCCCGTGGCCAGAATGCCCTGTTCTTTCAGAAAGGCCAACAAAGCCGGGCCGCGTCCATCGGCCACGTCCACAAACACGATGTTGGTTTGGGCGGAGCGCACCTGTAAACCCGCCAATCCCTGCAAGCCCTGAGCCAGGCGCTGCGCCAGCGCATGGTCGTCTGCGAGGCGTTCGAGGTGGTGCTCCAG
>CAIWRE010000506.1 GCA_903914985.1 uncultured beta proteobacterium
CACATACACCTCTAAGGCATTGGAGCTGCCGCCCGCGCCACCTTCAGGCGCCTGGTTTTGCCAGACCGAGAGCACGTCCTCCCGGCTCACCACCTGGCCCAGTTGTTTCATCAACAGGGTCAGCAGCGACCACTCGCGGTGCGTGAGCTCCATGGCCTCATCACCCAGCCACGCCACCGGCAACTGGGGGTCAATGCGCAAGCGATGCGGTGGTCCTTCTTCGGCGTGCAGGCTGCCGTCAAACGCGGGCATGCGCGAGCGCCGCAGCATGGCGCTCAGACGCGCCAAGAGTTCGGCCATGTCAAAGGGCTTGGTCAAATAATCGTCCGCACCGGCGTTCAGGCCTTGCACCCGGTCGTCAATGTCATCGCGCGCAGTCAGGATGAGCACCGGCAAATGGGGCATGCGTTGGCGGATCCAGCGCAAGACCACAAAGCCGTCCATTGCCACACCCTGCACCAGGGGCAGGCCGAGGTCCAGCACCACGCCGTCGATGCGCTTGGCTTCAAGCAGCGCCTGGGCCTGCGCGCCGTTGCTCGCTTCGTCCACCGTGTGGCCGGCATGCTCAAGCTGGGCGCACAGGCCGTCGCGCAGCAGATCGTCGTCTTCCACCAGCAGCAAGTGCGCCATGATCAGCAAGCCTCCAAAGAGACCAGCGCCTGTGCGCGGGCGTGCGCTACCGCCTGGCCAATGGCCGGACCGCGCGCGCCGTTTTGCACCGCGGCCGCTGCAACGTGTTCTGTCGCCACGCCGCGTGCCAATTCCAAAGCACGCAGCAAACGTGCGCCTTGCGGGTAGGTGGCCTCTTCTTTGCCCAAACGCCCCCGGGCATCGCATTCGCAAGACTGCACAATTTGCGCAAAGCGTTCCGGCTTGCGAAACGCATCGCAGCGCTCCAGCAGGCGCACGGTGGCCGCTGCATCCAGGGTCGCACTGCGGTGAATATTGCCGTGCTCGCGCGCCACGACTTCCGCCAGTTCGGCGCAGTCGCGCGGTACGCGCAGGCGCTGGCATAGCTGCTTGATCAGTTTCACGCTGCGCGCTTCATGGGCGATGTGGCGTGGCCACTCGGCCTTCGGGGTCGTGGCCTTGCCCAGGTCGTGCACCAGGCAGGCAAAGCGCACTTCCAGCGCAGCTTGCGCAGTGGCCGCAGCGTCCACCACCATCATCACATGCACGCCCGTGTCAATTTCGGGGTGATGCTCCGGCGGTTGGGGCACGCCCCAAAGCGCATCCACCTCCGGCAGCACCACGGCCAGTGCACCACAGTCGCGTAAGACTTCGAACATGCGCGAAGGCTGCGACTGCATGAAGCCCTTGGCAATTTCTTGCCACACGCGTTCCGGCACCAGGTGCGAAGCTTCGCCGCTATTGACCATCTCGCGCAGCAAGGTTTGGGTCTCTGGTGCCACGTCGAACTGCGTGAAGCGTGCGGCAAAGCGCGCCAACCGCAGAATGCGCACCGGGTCTTCGGTAAATGATGGGCTGGCGTGGCGCAGCAAGCGCGCAGACAGATCGCCCTGACCGCCGCAGGGGTCTACCAAGGTGCGCATATCGGGCAGGCCGCTGCCGTCGGGCATTTCTTGTGCCGCCATGGCGTTGATGCTCAGGTCACGCCGCGCCAAATCTTCTTCGAGGGTCACGCCAGGGTCGGCATGCACCACAAAGCCCCGGTAGCCGCTGCCGCTCTTGCGTTCGGTGCGGGCCAGTGCGTATTCCTCATGCGTGTGGGGGTGCAAGAAAACCGGAAAGTCCCGCCCGACCGGCAGGTAGCCCTGCGCCACCATCTGCTCGGGCGTGGCACCGACCACCACCCAGTCCCGGTCCTGCACCGGCAGGCCAAGCAAATGGTCACGCACC
>CAIWRE010000507.1 GCA_903914985.1 uncultured beta proteobacterium
CTGCAGCTACCTGCCGTGTCTTTGGGCTTGTGGCACAACTTTGGGGACAGCACCCCTTTGCAAACGCAGCGCGAAATACTTTGCACTGCGTTTGACTTAGGCATCACCCACTTTGACCTCGCTAATAACTACGGGCCGCCCTATGGCAGCGCTGAACAAAACTTCGGCGAGCACCTGAAGCGCGACTTTCAGCCCTACCGCGATGAGCTCATCATTTCCAGCAAAGCCGGCTGGGACATGTGGCCTGGCCCCTATGGCCAAGGGGGCGGTTCGCGCAAATATGTGTTGGCGAGTTTGGATCAAAGCTTGCAGCGCATGGGTCTGGACTACGTAGATATTTTTTACAGCCACCGCTTTGACCCTGACACCCCGCTGGAAGAAACCATGGGCGCACTGGCAAGCGCGGTTCAGCAGGGCAAAGCCTTGTATGTGGGCGTAAGCAGCTACTCGCCCCATAAGACGCGGGAAGCCCACGCGATATTGAAAAGCATGGGCGTACAGGCGCTGATTCACCAGCCCTCTTATAGCCTGATGAACCGCTGGATCGAAGAAGATTTGCTCGACACTCTGGCCGACACCGGCATGGGCTGCATCGCTTTCAGTGCCTTGGCTCAGGGGCTCTTGACTGACAAATACTTGAATGGCGTACCCGCAGACGCACGCATCAACCGACCCGGTGGCGGCTCGTTTTCACAGTCGCACTTGAGCGAACAAAACCTGCGCCATGTGCGCGCACTCCATGAGATTGCACAGGCGCGTGGTCAAAGCCTGGCGCAAATGGCTACCGCCTGGGTGCTTCGCGATGCGCGGGTGACGTCGGCATTGATTGGTGCGAGCAAGCCCGCTCAAATCGTGGACTTGGTAGGTGCCATGCAAAACCTGCAGTTTTCGCAAAAGGAGTTGCTCACCATTGATCAGCATGCGGTCGAAGGTGGCATTAACCTGTGGCAGCGACCCAGCACCGACCAGCGGCCGGCGTGAAAGTCAAGCGCTGAAGGCGGTCACCTGGGCCATCTCCAGGGCCGGGTTTTCGGCATGGATCACGCGCTGCGCCCAGGGCTCCAAGCGAGCCGTGTCAGATCGCAAGATTTCTTGCTTGACCGCCAAAATTTGCGCCGGATGCATGGAAAAACTACGCAAACCCATGCCCAGCAATAAGCGGGTCAGGCCTACGTCGCCCGCCATCTCGCCGCACACACTCACGCCTTTTCCCTGCAAGCGGCACTCTGCGATGGTCGATGCCACCAATTGCAAAACGGCCGGATGCAGCGGGTCGTACAAATGCGCGACCGACTCATCGGCGCGGTCAATGGCCAGGGTGTACTGAATCAGGTCGTTGGTACCGATCGACAAGAAGTCGAAGTACTTCAAAAACATCTTGAGCGTGAGCGCTGCGGCCGGTATTTCGATCATGGCGCCCAGCTGCACAGGGCCATGAGCCTGACCGCGTTTGTCCAGCGTGCGACGGGCCTGCTCAATGTGCGCCAGCGTCTGGTGGATCTCACTGGCGTGGGCCAGCATGGGCACCAGCAGCTGCACCTTGCCAAACGCTGCAGCGCGCAAAATGGCACGCAGCTGCGTTAAAAACATGGCGGGGTCCGCCAGGCTCCAGCGAATCGCCCGCAAGCCCAAGGCAGGGTTCAAATGCGCGGCGTCGTGTACGCTGCTGTCCAGCGGTTTATCAGCACCCACGTCCACAGTGCGAATGGTTACCGGCAGGCCTTGCATGCCCTCGACGGCACGCTTGTAGGCCAGGAACTGCTCTTCCTCGTCCGGCAAATTGCCATGGCGGCCCATGAACAAGAATTCACTGCGAAACAAGCCCACGCCCAGCGCACCAGCCTGCACAGCTGCCGTTGCGTCTTCGGGCATTTCGATATTGGCCAGCAACTGGACTTTTTCTCCATCCATGGTGACGGCGGGTGTATGCAGAAGTCGGGTCAAGCGGCTGCGCTCAAGCTCCACCTGGCGCTTCTTGAATCCATATTCCGCCAGGATGATGGGTGAAGGATCGACGATCACGACGCCGGCGTCGCCGTCGATGATGATCCAGTCGTCCTGGCGCACCAACTGGCTGCAAGTGCGCGCGCCCACCACCGCTGGAATGTCCATGCTGCGCGCCACGATAGCGGTATGCGAGGTTTTTCCGCCCACGTCGGTAATAAACCCGGCAAACACGCTTTGCTTGAATTGCAGCATGTCTGCAGGTGACAGGTCATGCGCTACCAACACCAAAGGCACATCAACCGTATCGCCCAGCAGCAGGTCTTGCTGACCTTGGCGCCGGCTATTGCGTGCGGGTGCCGTGATGGGCGAGGCCACTCCGCGCATGGCGCGAAGCACCCGCTCAACGATTTGCTCCAAATCCGCCTTGCGCTCGCGCAGATAGGCGTCTTCCATTTCATCAAACTGGCGTGAGATTACCTCGAGCTGCGTGGTGAGGGCCCACTCGGCGTTGTACAAGCGCTCCGTGATCCACCCTTTGACGCCGCCGATCAGCTCTTCATCTTGCAGCAGCATCAAGTGCACGTCCAGCAAGGCGTTGAGCTCATGGGGCGCCTCTTTAGGGCCCATGTGCGAAATGCTTTCCTGAAGGCGGTACAGCTCTTCAATCACCGCATCACGGCCGGCTCGTGCGCGGTCAATTTCCTTGGCTACTTCATCGGGTTGGATGAAATAGTGCGCCACATCCATCCGGCTGGACGCAACGATCACTGCGCGGCCGATGGCCACGCCGCGTGATACCGCTAAGCCGTGAATGGAAAAAGTCATGGTGGTTGCGGTCCTAGTGTTATTCGCCTTCGCCGAATTTATCGGCGATCAAGGCCAGCAACGCGTCCAAGGCCTCTTGGGCGCGTTCACCATCGGCATCGAGTGTGATGTCGCTCCCGAGGCCTGCGGCCAGCATCATGACGCCCATGATGCTTTTTGCGTTGACGCGGCGCTCGCCCCGGCTGACAAAAATATCGCACGGAAAGCTGCCTGCCAACTTGGTCAATTTGGCAGAAGCACGGGCATGCAAGCCCAGCCTATTGACTATGGTCGTGGTGGTTTGGATCATGGGGCTTTTTGGTTTGGTTCAAGGGCGCGGACACGGCTACTTGCATGATGCACTGCGCGCCTCCGGCCAATGCACGCGCCACCAGCAAATCCAGTGATTCATGGCGGTAATTGATGGTGCGCAAGAGCATCGGTAAATTGACTCCGGCAACCAGCTTGGAATGCACACCGTCGACCAACTGTTGCGCCACGTTGCAGGGTGTCGCGCCGAAGACATCGGTCAATACCAATACCGATGGGGCATTGAGTTGGTCCACCATCATGCGCGCGATCTCCAGCGTGTCCGACGGCGGCTCGTTGGCCCGCACATCCAGCGCCCCCAGACTCTGCTCGACCTCGGGGAACACATGCAACACGCAAGCGCGCAGGGCACTGGCCAGCGGCGCGTGGGCGATGATCAAAATTCCGATGGACATAGAGTGGGAAAGCGAATGCAGTGGGAGCACAATTATCGTCCCTTTGCTCTGAGCAAATGGACGTAAGCCCAGAGTGCGCAGAGCCCGTACACCCCGATGGCGCCCTGGTAGGCGCTGGCCAAGGGCCAGCCAATCGCCTGCAAGCCATCGACCAATAAGCCGATACACCACTGCACGGCAAATACCCCACTGAAAATCAGCAAGTTAAAGGCCGACAGGGCGCGCCCGGCCAAGGCGGGTGGAAACGCCATGCCGATGGCGGGCTGCGCCAACGTGCCCACGGTAGCGGTCACGCAAAAGAGCGTCCACGCCAGGCCTGAATACACACCGATGCTGGTGCCACCCACCGCCATTAACAGGATCAAGGCCAAGTTCACCGGCAGGCCCCAGGCCATAAGACGTTCCGCCCGCAAGCCTTTGCGCGTGAGCCAGGGGTTGATCGCTCCCCATCCCAAAAAGGCCAGCATCATGGCTACATTGAGCCAGAACATGGCCGTGGATGCGGCCACCGGCGTGAAACCCGCCACCTTAACCAGCCAAGGTGCAGCCCACAGGGTTTGAATAGCGACCATGCCGCCATAGCCCACAAAGCCAAAGGGTGCCAGACTCCGGAAATAGGGATCGCGCCACACCATTGCGTAGCCGGCGGGTGGCTGCTCTCCAGTCTGAGTCCTACTGCCACCGTCGTAGGATGGCTGCCCCGGGACCTGCCATGCAATCAACACCATCGCCAGGGCCAGCAAGCCGCCCAAGAGCAAGAACAGTCCGCGCCAGCCGATGAGCGGCAAGAGCCACTGTACGGGCAGCGTAGATGCCACCATGCCGAACGCGCCCGTCATCAGCATCCACGAGCTCGCCCGCATTTGGGCGCCCGGTGCATACCAGCGGCGGTAGCTGGTCAATGGTGCCATCAAGCACGCGCTTACGCCCACACCAATCAGAATCCGACCCAGGAGAAGCTCGACAAAGCCGGATGCTCGGGCAAACGCCACGCACGCCAGCACAGCCACCGTCAAAAATGACAACACCACACGCTTGGGCCCCAAGCGGTCCAGCCATGAGCCCAGAGGCAGTTGGGTGAGCGCGAAGCCAAAAAAGTAGCCCCCGGCCAACAACCCCAGGTCACCCGCACTGAGTGAAAACTCTTGCACCAGCGTAGGTGCCAGGGTTGCGGTGACTGCGCGAATCAGGGTCGACAGGAAATAGGCAAATGCAAACGCCAGGAAAAGCGTTACGGCACGCCGGGCTGGAAGGGCTTCAAAGGCACGCGAACTCACAGGGGTTTCATTCCATCAAAAAAGGGTTCTGCCAACTCGGGAGAGACACGCGCTGCATAGACCGCCAGGTGGTACAGGTCTGCGCCAGACACCACCCATGCGAGACGTGCTTGCAAAGCTTTACCGTCACTGCCCTGGCCGGACGCAGTGATTTGCTGAATCACCATCGCTGACGCGTGGGTAGTAACCGGCTCACGCTTCGGCTCGCCCTGGGCTTTCATTTGCTGCAAACTTGCGGCTTGCCATTGGGCTTGCAGTTGGCCGGCGTCTGAGCCCGAAGGGAGGCGAATTCGACTGGCCGCAAACAAAGCGCCATCCGCTTCGCAGCCAACCATTTCCATCTCCAAGGCCTGACCCGCCCATGGCAGGGTTCGTTGCGTGTGGTCCGGTTTGCAGGGGAGTGTGACTGCCATGTCACCCAAGGTGACTCGGCGCCAGTTCAGCGCCGGACTGCATGCGCACAGCAAAAGGACAGCCGCGATGACGCTGATACTGGTTGGACGGTGCAGCAGGTCCGCACCCAAGGTCGCTGAATGCACTCTGGTTTGCCTTTGACTTGGAGAGCGGGAAAATGGACGTGTGCCATGGTAGCGGCTGGCGGCCCTGAAAAGGCAGTGTTTGAATTATTCGATAGACTGTGACAAAGAATTTCTCAGCGAGCCAGAGCATCTACCTTGACCCCTCCTGAACGCGTAACGCTGTTGCGGCCTGAATCTGCCAGCGATCTGGACGCCGCCCGGCGCATATTGAGCGCCTATGCGGCCTCGTTGTCAGTGCCCGAATGCTTCACGGACTTCGACCAGGAACTCCAATCCTTGCCGGGGGACTACGCCGCGCCGCGCGGCCAACTGCTGCTCGCACTGGTCGACGGCAAAGTGGCCGGCTGCTGCGCGTTGCGCCCGCTTGATACCGTGGACTATGCCGATGCCTGCGAAATGCGCCGCCTTTACGTGGACAGTGCCTACAGAGGCACGGGGATTGGGCGGCTGCTTGCACAAGCGCAACTGGATTTCGCGCAGCTGATTGGCTACCACTGCGTGCTATTGGACACTCTCAGCGACATGGAAGCGGCACGCGGCCTCTACGAAGAGTTGGGGTTTGAAGAAATACCACCGTACTACTTCAACCCCATCGCCGGGGCGCATTACCTGAAAGCCGACCTCTGAACCACGTCAGAGGCCGGTTCACTCAGAGCGTTTAAGCTTTGGCCTGTGCCAACAAGGTGCCCGCGTCGCTCACTTCGAACTTGCCCGGGCCTTCGACGTTCAACGACGCGACTTTGCCGTCCTTGACCAACATGGAATAGCGGTTGCTGCGCAGTCCCATGCCGCGGCTGGTGAGGTCCAAGGTCAGACCGGTCGCCTTGGTGAAATCCGCACTGCCATCGGCCAACATGCGGACTTTGGTGCCGGTCTTTTGATCACGCGCCCACGCACCCATGACGAAGGCATCATTGACGCTCACGCACCAAATCTCGTCCACGCCCGCTGCTTTGAAGTCATCAAAGTGTTGTACAAAACCGGGCACATGCTTGGCAGAGCAAGTGGGGGTATAGGCACCTGGCAGCGCGAACAATGCGATGGTCTTACCCGCGGCGGCTTTTGCCACGTCCACGGCATTGGGGCCGATGCTGCAACCTTCGCCCTCGACTTCTGAATATTCCATCAGCACAGCTGCGGGGAGGGTGTCGCCTATTTGAATCATGGTGTCTCCTTTGGGGGTTTGTGAACTACAGAAATGAAAAACGGCCCATCATTGTGGGCCGTTTCCGAAAGCTTTGCAGCGCGAGCGCTGCTTGGGCTTAAACCGCAGCAGCCTTTTCCACCAAGCGGGTCGCAACCCAGTTCTTGGTTTTGGAAATAGGACGGCTCTCGGTGATTTCGATCACGTCGCCCATTTTGTAGGCTCCGTTTTCGTCGTGGGCGTGGTACTTGCTGGATTTACCAACAATCTTGCCGTACAGCTCATGCTTGACGCGGCGCTCGATCAAAACCGTGACGGTCTTGGAACGTTTGTCGCTGACCACCTTGCCAATCAAGGTGCGCTTGAGGGATTTTTTAGCTTCCGTCATTTATCGCTCCTTATTTGGCGGATGTTTCAGCGCTTTGCTTCTCGACAAGAATAGTCTTGGCGCGGGCAATGTCGCGGCGCGCAATGCGCAGCGTAGCGGTGTTGGAAATTTGCTGCGTGGCTTTTTGCATACGCAGACCAAAGTGAGCGCGTTGGAGCTCCTTGATCTCGGTTTGCAGGCCGGCAACGTCTTTTTTGCGCAGTTCAGTAGTTTTCATTTTTCAGTCCTCTCCTGATTACTGGCCAATCATGCGGGACACGAAAGTGGTACGCAAAGGCAGTTTGGCCGCAGCCAAACGAAACGCTTCACGAGCCAACTCTTCGGGCACACCGACGATTTCAAACACGATTTTTCCGGGCTGGATTTCGGCCACGTAGTACTCGGGGTTACCTTTACCGTTACCCATACGCACTTCAGCAGGCTTTTGGGAAATCGGCTTGTCAGGGAACACGCGAATCCAGATACGACCGCCACGTTTGACGTGACGGGAAATCGCACGGCGTGCGGCTTCGATCTGGCGTGCCGTCAGACGGCCGCGATCAGTACATTTCAGACCGAAGTCACCGAATGCGACCGAGCTGCCTCGGGTCGCGATGCCGGTGTTACGGCCCTTCTGCTCTTTGCGGTATTTGCGACGAGCGGGTTGCAACATGGTTATTCTCCTTTGCCGTCAGCTGTTGCAGCTGGCGCGGCGACTGTGCGAACGCGCTTAACGGCGGGTTTAGGGGCTTCGAAGCCTCCGGCCTCGACAGGCTTGTCGCTGCCATCTGC
>CAIWRE010000508.1 GCA_903914985.1 uncultured beta proteobacterium
CTGTACTTTCCCTCGCTTGCCCGCTTGCTGTTAGAGAACCTCCAGCCCACACGTGGCCCCCATCGGCGTGCCGTCGGGCGTGAAGCAGTTGAAAAACGCCTGATTGAAACCTGCGACGCGCGTGGCGAAGAAGCCCTCGCTCGGCTGCGCGAGCAGGCGCGCGCGCTGGCAGGCACATTGGCGCTCGAGGCCGAATTCAAGGTGCTTGATGCGCTGGTCGGCAGCATTTTGGGTACCCGTGCGTCGCAGCTCACCACGCCTCAGGGCCGCGCGCGAACAGCGCCCATGCCCTACGACGCGCAGCGCATGGCCCTGTTTGAGCAGCTAGCCGCCCAGCTCAGGGCGACCCCCCTGGTACAACCGCCCCCTGTAGCGCAGACCGATGCTGCCCGCGCTCACTTTGCGTTTCTGGAGTCCTACTTCAGCAACTTCATTGAGGGCACTGAATTCGAGGTGCAAGACGCCCGCGCATTTGTGCTGCAAGGCCAGCCCATCGGTCACCGCCCCAAGGACTCGCACGACATTCTGGGGGTGTTTCGCCAGGCGCTGCAGCCCGCATGGGCCTTGCAAACCCTGGCCAGTGGCGAGCCGGTGCTGGCCCAACTGCGCGCCCGCCATGCGGACCAAATGCAGGAGCGCCCCGAAATCGGTCCCGGCGAATTCAAAGTGACGGCCAATCGTGCGGGCAACACCGAGTTTGTCGCCCCCCCGTTGGTGTGTGGCACCTTGGTGCAGGGCTCTCAAATTCTGCCCAGCGTGCCGCCGGGCACTGCGCGCGCGCTGATGGCCATGTTTATCGTGTCAGAGGTTCATCCATTCAACGACGGCAATGGCCGCCTGGCCCGTCTGGTGATGAACGCCGAGCTCTCAGCCGCTGGCGGCTGCCGGATCATCATCCCCACGCTTTTTCGTGAGGAATACCTCGACAGCCTTCGCGCTCTCAGCCGCCAGGCAGATGCTGCGCCATACATTGCTGCCATGCAAAAAATCCTCCGATGGACCTCCGCGTTCAGCTACCAGGACCTGGACCAGACCATTGCCGACATGGCACGGTGCAACGCTTTTGAGCGCTCGCCAGTCCACTTCCAGCTCCTCACACCATCGGCCTAACAGCCCTCCCAAGCTGGTGCCCTGCTGCAGGCTTTGTGCAGTGAGCAGCTTGCACCCCAAACCCACCCTACGAACTCAAGCCCGAAATGGGTTGCGAATGACCAATGCTTTGGTAGCGGCAGACCCGGGTAGCTTGATATTGAGCCCGTCTTGCATGTCCTCGGTATACAAAAAGGCGCAGTCGGCCAATGTCGCTGCTGCAACGATGTTGGCGTCATATACCGAGAAGTTGTAGCGCGCCATCAGGGCCAGAGCTGTTTGATGGGTGCGCACGCTCAAGTCAATCACTTCGCAGGTGTCAATCAAGGTGCTACAAAGCGCCTCTATGTCCGGCAGCGGCATGGCGCGTTTTTTGAGCAGCACATTGGCAAACTCGTTGAGCACTTGCACGCTGATGACCGCTTGCTGCACCAACAACTGCTCCACCACATCGGCCCGTGCGCTGTCGTCTACCCAGTAGATGAGCACATTGGTGTCGATAAACGCCTTCACCGTGCGTTGGCCTCGTCACGGTCAAAGGCAAAGTCTGCACCCCAGGGCGCACGCAAGTGGCGCACGGACTGCAAGCGCTCCAGCTTGCCGGGCAGGCGGGTCACGGTCACCATGGCGGGCTGCGTTGCTTGCTTGGGCGCCGGTAGCAGCACCAGTTCGTCTCCGTCGGCAATCCCCAGCTCTTGCACCAGCGTAACCGGCAAACGTACGGCCAGACTATTTCCCCATTTCGCTACTTGCATGATCGAATCTCGCAATAGATATACATAAGATAAAGTATATTGCAAACCAGAAGATCGCACAAGTTCTAGACCCAAAACTGTCCAGGTCCGAAACTTACTTGTGCACGCGCCCTAGCCCCGCTTTGGCCCGAAGCAGTGCGCCCCGGGCTGGCTCCAGTGCCGGTCGTGTCCATCGTTGGCGCGGCAGAACTTGTCCAAAGCTCACCCTACGAGCCTGCCGCGCAGGCTCAAACGGCTCAAAACACTGCATAAATGCACAGCTCCGCAGGCTCATAGCGTGAGCTTTTGGCTTGGCACACTCATTGGCCATGACCCAGCCCACACTCCCTATTCATACCTTCCACACCACTCGCGAAGCCTGGCTGCTGGCCGCTATTGAGGCAGTGCGCCCCTTGTTTCTGGCCAAGCAGCACCACATTCCACCCTGCCAGGTGTCGGTGGGCTTTGCCAGCAGCGGCAACCGCCTGGGGC
>CAIWRE010000509.1 GCA_903914985.1 uncultured beta proteobacterium
GAAAACCGCAGCACCGCCACCACCATGGCGGGCACCCAGGTCAAGATGCCCGTGGCCATCGCACCCGTGGGGCTGACCGGCATGCAACACGCCGACGGTGAGATCAAGGCGGCCAAAGCGGCAGAAAAGTTTGGCATTCCCTTCATCCTCTCGACCATGAGCATTTGCTCCATCGAAGATGTGGCGGCCAACACCACTGCCCCATTCTGGTTTCAGCTCTACATGATGCGCGACCGCCAGGCCATGGTGGACATGATTGAGCGCACGCGCAAAGCCGGCTGCAGCGCGCTGGTGCTGACCCTGGATTTGCAGGTGATTGGCCAGCGCCACAAAGACCTCAAGAATGGTCTGACCGCGCCGCCGAGCCCCACGATTGCCAACATCATCAACCTCATGACCAAGCCCCGCTGGTGCTTAGGCATGGCGGGCACCCGCCGCCACACCTTTGGCAACCTGGTCGGCCATGTCAAAGGCGTGAGCAATATGCGTTCGCTGTCCTCCTGGACCAACGAACAGTTTGACCCGCGCCTGTCCTGGGCCGACGTGGCTTGGGTCAAAGAGCAATGGGGCGGCAAGCTCATCCTCAAAGGCATTCAGGACGTGGAAGACGCCAAATTGGCGGTGCAAAGCGGCGCCGACGCCATTGTGGTCAGCAACCACGGGGGTCGCCAATTGGATGGCGCTCAGTCCAGCATCGAGGCCCTGCCCGCCATCGTGGAGGCCGTGGGATCGCAGATCGAGGTGTGGATGGACGGCGGCATTCGCTCCGGACAGGACGTGCTCAAGGCCTGGGCGCTGGGCGCGCGCGGCACGCTGATCGGCCGCGCCATGGTCTACGGCCTGGGTGCCATGGGTGAGGCCGGTGTGACCAAAGCACTGGAAATCATCCACAAAGAGCTCGACATCACCATGGCTTTTTGCGGTCGCACCGACATTCAGACTGTGGACAAAAGCATTTTGCTGCCGGGCACCTTCCCGGTCTAAGACCTACGCGGAGCAGCCCGGTTGCAAGCGGAGCCCATTCGACGCATCGCGCATCTGGACATGGATGCGTTTTACGCGTCGGTGGAGCTGCTGCGTTATCCGCAGCTCAAAGGCTTGCCCGTTGTGATCGGTGGCGGCAGACGCCGCGAGGACGACTTGCTGGGCCGTTTGGCGCAGGCCTACCCTGAGCAAACCTGGACGCAAGACGACCTGGCCGCCATTCCTCTGGACTTCTTTCCCCGGCTTGTCGGTTACACGGGGCGGGGGGTGATTACCACCGCCACGTATGCTGCGCGCCAGTTTGGTGTGGGCTCGGCCATGGGCTTGATGAAGGCCGCCAAGCTGTGCCCGCAGGCCATTCTGCTGCCGGTGGATTTTGCGCAGTACCGCCACTATTCGCAGCGCTTCAAGTCCATCATCAGCGACATTGCGCCGGTCATGGAAAACAGGGGCGTGGACGAGGTCTATATCGACTTCACCGAGGTTCCCGGCGGCCAGCGCGAAGGCGGCCGGGTGCTGGCCCGTCTGATTCAAAAAGCAATCTTTGACGACACCGGGCTCACCTGCTCAGTGGGCGTCGCACCCAATAAGCTGCTGGCCAAAATGGCCAGCGAGTTCAACAAGCCCCATGGAATCTCGGTCGTCCTGGAAGGCGACCTGCAACCCCTGATCTGGCCGCTGGCCTGCCGCAAGATCAACGGCATCGGCCCCAAGTCAGACGAAAAGCTGCAAAGCCACGGCATTCGCACCATTGGTGAGCTGGCTGCGCGCGACCCGGACTGGCTGATCGCCCACTTCGGCAACAAGACCGGCACCTGGCTGCACCACGCCGCGTGGGGCCGCGACAGCCGACCGGTGGTCACCAGCAGCGAGCCGGTGAGCATGAGCCGCGAGACGACCTTCGAGCGCGACCTGCATGCGGTGCGGGACAAGGCCGAGCTGGGCGCGGTATTCACCCGGCTGTGCGAACAGGTGGCGCAAGACCTGCAACGCAAGGGCTATGTGGGCAAAACCATAGGCATCAAGCTGCGCTTTGACGACTTCTCCATCGTCACCCGTGACCATACCCTGCCCCACTACACCGACTCGGCGCAAGGCATACGCGCCGCGGCGGGCCAATGCCTCAAGCGTGCGCCCCTGGCCAAGCGCCTGCGTCTCTTGGGTGTCAGGGTCGGCTCGCTGATCTCGGCGCAAGACGCTAAGCTACTTCCATCCCCTTTGGAGACTCCACCCCATGACACCAATGCACTGCTTTTCCCTGACGATTGAAAACCATATTGCGCACCTGGTGCTGCAGCAGCCTGAGGCGCTCAACACCATGGGCCCGGTGTTCTGGCGCGAGCTCGACACCGTATTGACCGACCTGCACCAGGGCAATACCGCGCGCGTCTTGGTCATCAGCAGCACCGGCAAGCATTTCAGCGCCGGCATGGCGCTGGACACGTTTGCCGGTGCGATTCAAATGAACGACCAAAGCCCCGAGGGGCGCGCGGCCATGTTTGACTCGCTCACAGACATGCAGTCCACCTTCACCAAGCTGGAAAAAATGCGCATTCCGGTGATCGCCGCCATCCAAGGCGGATGCATTGGCGGCGCGGTGGACATGGTCACGGCCTGCTGCATTCGCTATGCCTCGGCCGACGCGTTTTTCTGCATCCAGGAAATCAACATCGGCATGGTGGCCGATGTGGGCACCTTGCAGCGCCTGCCCAAGCTGATTCCCATGGCGGTGGTCAAAGAGCTGGCCTACACCGGCCGACGCCTCAGTGCAGCCCACGCAGCGTCTTACGGGCTGGTCAACGCCGTGCTGCCCACGGCGGATGAAGCCTTGGCCGCTGCCATGCAATGCGCAAAAGAAATCGCCAGCAAGCCACCGATTGCCATTTGGGGCACCAAGCAGGCTGTGCACTACGCACGCGACCACACGGTGGACGAATCGCTCACGCAAATGGGTTGGCTGCAAGCGGCCATTTGGAGCAACCGCCATGTGGCAGAAGCCGTGACCGCCATGAAGACCAAACGCGCAGGCGACTTCCCTGCCCTGGCGCCGCTCAAGTCCTTTACGGAACTGGGCTAATCGCCGTAATTGCCCAAGTCGATGGGCGTGTCTGACAGCGCCACATCCGGCCAGTTGGAATACCAAATATCGTGACTGGCCGCGCCCGACTCCAAGGGCGCGCGCTCAAATCCCGGCACCGGCGCCAGCAGCGGCGTCACCACCACATCGTGCCGGGGCACCGAAAAATACGGAAACGACTGGCGCTGGCGCGCGCTGCGGTTGGTCACCCGGTGCGGGGTCGAGACCAGATGACCACCCGTGAGCAGCTCCAGCATGTCGCCCACATTGAGCACATAGTCCTGCGCCTCGCACACCGCTTCAATCCACTGACCGTCCGCAGTGCGTACCTCTAAACCTCCCACCGGGTCGTGGGCCAGCAGCGTCAAGAAGTTGAAGTCTTTGTGCGGGTGGATGCCCCAGCTATCGTCTTGCGGTGTGCCCGGCGGGTAGTTCAAGAGCGTCATATTGGTCAGCGGCTTGTCCAGCATGCCCAACACCACGCCACTGTCCAGCCCCAAGGCCTGACACAGCGCAACAAGCACTGCGTTGTTCACCCGCGTCATTTCGGCCCAGTAGTCCAGCACCGCACCGCGCACGTCAAAGTCCACCGGCGGCCAGCGGTTGGGGCCGTAGAGCGTGGACTGGGTACAGACGGGGTCGTTGGCGCTGAATTCGCCGTGCAGCTTCCAGGCCTCGTACTGGTCGGCGCGGGCGCCCCCTTTGTTGGGCGTGAAATAGCCCAGCGGCACATAGCCCCGGTAATTGGTCTTTTGCACCCGATAGTCGCTGTACCGATCGCGAGGCGCATCGAACACCGCCTTCACGGCCTGGCGCATGCGCGCAAGCGTAGGCGCAGGCACACCGCTGCCCTGCAGTACGGCAAAACCGGTGTCGCGCAAGGCGTGGTGCAAGGCCTGGGCGCACGCCGCCTTGGCCTGCGCGCTGGCTTGCGGGTCAAAGAGGCAGCGGATGTCGATGGTGGCGAGTGTTGCATTCATGGCGCTGCCTTTCAATCGAAATGCCGCCTACTGGCGCGCGTTGCGGGTGTTGGCAGGCATAGCCTGCGGGTGGCTGGTGCGAAACGGGTTGATGTCCAGACCACCGCGGCGGGTGTAGCGGGCATAAACCGTGAGCTTGAGGGGCTTGCA
>CAIWRE010000510.1 GCA_903914985.1 uncultured beta proteobacterium
CTCAACTTCACCCCCGGCTACACCACCCGTTTGTCCAATGAGCAAGAAGTATTTCAAAGCGACAAGCTGGTGGCGGACGCGACCGTGGTGTGGATCTTCAGCCCGCGCGCGCAACTGCGCGTGGTGGCCAGCAACTTCACCGGCCGCAATTACCTGACGGGCGGCACACTGCAGACGAGCAACACCGCAGGTCAGGCACAGCGCGACACCACGCTCACCACTTCGCCGAGCTATGTGAATCTGCAAGCCAAACTCGAACTCAAACTTTGAGTGCGTATTGCGCTGCGTGCTCTGTCACACAGTGAGCGCCGCGCCCTCTGCCCATAATTGGTGAGGGGTCCGCGCTATGGCGACCTTAGCCATTTCCAATTGGCTTTATACATAGTCTTTGCCTATGATTCAGGCCATACCGATTGTGTTAACACTAACGGTACTTTGTAACCCACTCAAGGAAATTTGCTATGACCGCTCCAAGCCGCCCTGAAATCAAAACCCTGGCCAACCTCGAGTCCGCCTTTGCCGGCGAGTCCATGGCGCACGCCAAATACCTGTACTTCGCCAAGTTGGCGCGCGCCTTGGGCGACGAAGTCACCGCCCATGCTTTTGAAGAAACAGCCAGCCAGGAAATCTTGCATGCCTTCGGCCACCTCGACTTGCTCTATCCCAAAGCCAGAATGACGCCCGCAAAAATGTTGGAAGTCGCCATCGCCGGTGAAACCTATGAATACACCGAGATGTACCCCGGCTTTCGCAAAACTGCCGAAGCCGAAGGCAACACGGCGGCGATCGCCGAAATCGACGCCCAAATTGCCGAGAGCAAAGACCATGCAGCGGCCTTCCAAGCCACCTTGCAAGCAGCCACTGCGCTCAAGGCAACTTTGGGCACCGCGCAAAAGCGTTTTGCCGCACTTACCAAGGTCGAGGAGCGACATGCCAAACACTACCAGTCCGTGCTCGCGACCGTGCAGACACACTGAGTGATGCATTTGCCCCTTAACATCCCCGAATTGAATTGGAAGCGAAACCTATGAAAACCTATATCTGCATCGTGTGTGGCTTTGTGTACGACGAGGCCGCTGGCCGACCCGAAGATGGCTTGGCGCCTGGCACCTTATGGGCCGACGTGCCCGACACCTGGGCCTGCCCGGACTGTGGCGTGGCCAAGTCGGACTTCGAAGTCGTGGTGGTCTGATTGAGCGCCGCTTCCATCCCCCCGTCGGCGCCCGAGGCCGCGGCGCTGGTCATCATCGGCGCCGGTTTGGCGGGCTGGACGACGGCACGCGAGTTTCGAAAGCTCGACACCAGCACGCCCATCGTGCTGGTAACCGCGGACAGCGGCGATTTTTATGCCAAGCCCACGCTGTCCAATGCCTGTGCCCAAAAACGCACTGCCGAGGAGCTGGTCACCACGCCCGCCGCCAAAATGGCCGAGACCTTGAACGTGACACTGCATGCGAACACGCAGGTCACCGCCATCGATACCACAGCGCAGAGCGTGTCCGTCGCGAGCGATGACGGTGTAGCGCACCAAGTGGCCTATGCGCAATTGGTGCTTGCTACCGGCGCGCACCCTATCCGCATTCCGTTGGAAGGCGACGCTGCCGCGCAGGTGCAGTCCATCAATCAGCTCACCGATCTGGCGCACTTTCAGCAGCATTTGGACACCAGCCCGAAGACCGTGCTGATCATGGGCGCGGGCTTGATCGGCTGCGAGTTTGCCAACGACCTGGTGCTCGGCGGCCACACGGTGCACGTGGTCGATCCGGCACAGCGCCCCTTGGCCGCATTGCTGCCCGAAGGTGCGGGCGAGCAAATGCGCGCCGCCCTGTCGGGCATCGGCGTGACTTGGCACTTCGGTACCACCGTGCAGTCGCTTCTCAGCAGTACGGATGCAAAACCCTTGCAAGCCACGCTGGCCAACGGCGAGACGGTGGACGCGGACCTGGTGCTCAGCGCCATTGGTTTGCGCGCCGATGTGGTGCTGGCCCAAGCGGCCCAAAGTCACTGCGAACGTGGTGTGGTCGTGGACGCTTTGCTGCAAACCAGTGCCGCCCTTGTCTATGCCTTGGGCGACTGCGCGCAGTACGCCAGCGCCGGTGCGCGCACCCTGCCTTATGTGATGCCGATCATGAACGCCGCGCGCGCTCTGGCAGCAACTTTGGCAGGTACGCCCACACCTTTGGTGTTTCCATTGATGCCGGTCTCCGTCAAAACACCAGCCATGCCGACCGTGATCGCCGCTGCGCACCCCTCCACACAAGGCCAATGGGTGGCTGATGTGTTGGACGCAGAAGCCGCGCAAAGCGGTGGTGCCTGGCGCTTCTTGGACAACGCTGGCCAGCAACGCGGTTTTGTACTGACCGGCAAGCAAACTGCGCGGCGCATGGAACTCAGCAAGACCACGGTTCTTTAGCTCGCTTCAATGTGAGGGCGGCGACTACAATCGCCCCCTCACCCGCAAGCGGGCCGCGACACCCGGTTTGCAGGCCCCGCCCACGCACCAGGACGCACGATGGCCCACAACATGCACCCCGACTCGCCCAATCACGACGCTGACGCGCAAGAGAAAAAAGCGCAGCTGCGCCAAGCCGCACTGGAATACCACCAGTTCCCCACGCCGGGCAAAATTTCTGTGACCCCGACCAAGCAGCTGATCAACCAGCATGACTTGGCTTTGGCGTATTCACCCGGTGTGGCCTCGCCCTGCGAAGAAATTGTCAAAGACCCGAACAACGCCTTCAAGTACACCAGCCGCGGCAACCTGGTGGCGGTGATCACCAACGGTACTGCCGTTCTTGGTTTGGGCGATATTGGACCGCTGGCCGCCAAGCCGGTGATGGAAGGCAAGGGCGTGCTGTTCAAGAAGTTTGCCGGCATCGACGTGTTTGACATTGAGATCAACGAAAAACACGACTTGGACAAACTGGTCGACATCATCGCGTCACTGGAGCCAACCTTTGGTGGCATCAACCTCGAAGACATCAAGGCGCCTGACTGCTTTTACGTCGAACGCAAATTGCGCGAGCGCATGAAGATTCCAGTCTTCCACGACGACCAACACGGCACCGCTATTGTGGTGGGCGCAGCCATTCTCAATGGCCTGAAGGTGGTCGGCAAAGACCCCAAGAAGATCAAGCTGGTGACCTCCGGTGCCGGTGCTGCGGCGCTGGCATGCCTGGGACTTTTGGTGAAGCTGGGCATTCCACGCGAAAACATTTTTGTGACCGATTTGGCCGGTGTGGTCTACCAAGGCCGCACCGAGCTGATGGATGTGGACAAAGAGTTTTTTGCTCAGAAGACCGACGCGCGCACCCTGCGCGATGTCATCGCCGGCGCCGATGTATTCCTGGGCTTGTCGGCTGGCGGCGTGCTCAAGCAAGACATGGTCAAAAGCATGGCGGCCAAACCGCTGATTTTTGCGCTGGCCAACCCCACGCCGGAGATCCTGCCCGACGAAGTCAAGGCGGTGCGCGACGATGCCATCATGGCGACCGGTCGCAGTGACTTTCACAACCAGGTCAACAACGTCCTGTGCTTTCCGTACATCTTCCGCGGTGCTTTGGATGCAGGAGCCTCGACCATCACCATCGAAATGGAAATCGCAGCGGTTCATGCCATCGCCGAGCTGGCCCAGGCTGAGCAAAGCGATGTGGTGGCTGCGGCCTATGCCGGTGAGCAACTGGCCTTCGGACCCGAATACCTCATCCCCAAGCCCTTTGACCCGCGCTTGATGATGAAAATCGCCCCGGCGGTAGCGCAAGCGGCGGCAGACAGCGGCGTTGCGCTTCGCCCGATAGCGGACATGGACGCTTACCGGGAGCAATTGCAAAGCTTTGTGTACGCCTCGGGCACAACCATGCGGCCAATTTTTGCGATGGCCAAGAGTGCGCTCAAAAAGCGTGTGGCCTTTGCCGAAGGCGAAGACGAACGCGTATTGCGCGCCACCCAGATCGTGGTAGACGAAGGCCTGGCCATGCCCACGCTGATTGGCCGTCCTGCGGTGATTGCCGAGCGCATTGCCAAGTTCGGCCTGCGACTGCGTGAGGGCCAGGACTACGCTGTGGTGAATGTCGAAAACGACCACCGCTACCGCGATTTCTGGCAGACCTACCACCGCATGGCCGAGCGCAAGGGCGTCACCGTGCCTGTGGCGAAAATTGAAATGCGCAGACGCCTGACCTTGATCGGTTCCATGCTGCTACACAAAGGAGATGTGGACGGCCTGATCTGTGGCACTTGGGGCACCACCGCGCTGCACCTGAACTACATCGACCAGGTCATTGGCAAGCGCCACTCGGCCCCCCTGGAAAGCAAGCATGATGTGTCGATCTATGCTTGCATGAACGGCTTGATGCTGCCGGGCCGCCAGGTGTTCGTCGTCGACACCCATGTCAATTACGACCCCACGGCGCGCGAATTGGCGCGCATTACCGTGATGGCCGCCGAAGAAATGCTACGTTTTGGCATTGCGCCCAAAGCGGCCTTGCTCAGCCACTCCAACTTCGGCAGCAGCAACGAGCCCAGCGCCATCAAGATGCGCGAGACCTTGGCAATATTGCAGCAAACCGCGCCCTGGCTCGAAGTAGACGGCGAGATGCATGGCGATGTGGCACTCGACGGCGAAGCCCGCGCCGCCCTGATGCCCAACAGCCCGCTGCAAGGCGACGCCAATTTGTTAGTCATGCCCAATATTGACGCGGCCAATATCGCTTACAACCTCCTCAAAACCGCTGCCGGCGGCAACATCGCGATCGGCCCGGTGCTGCTCGGCGCCGCCAAACCGGTGCACGTGCTGACCGCCAGTACCACGGTGCGGCGCATCGTCAACATGACAGCCCTGACGGTGGCAGACGCCAACGCAGTGCGATAAGGCTCCATGAAAAAACTATTCCAACTCACGGTTGAAGGCCGCAACCGTGACCGCCTGCTCGACGCCAGCAAGCACGAGGTGCGCAAATACGTGGCGCGCCAGCGCCGCGCGGCGCTGCCAGAGGGCGTGGACTACTGGGACTTCGCCTGCAGTTTTGGCAGTACCGAGGCCGACGCGGCGGAAGTATATTTTGCGACCCTGATCGGGCACATGGACGCTGCTGGCAAGGCCGGGTCGGATGCCTTTTTCGTCAGCATTTTGGGCCGGCCCGGGGTGCGCAAGCCCAAGCCCCTGGACAGCGCTGACAGCCGCAGCGACCAGCTGTCGCGCCATCTCGACCCTTAGAGCGCTGCAAGATCGGGCGGCTTGAGCGCGACCGAGGCCACCAAAGACCGTCTCGCTTCACATGAACGGGTAAACCCTTAATTTTCTCTGCGGTGTTGTCCGCAGGGTATTGCGCATTTCCCTTGGATCGGCGACAATGAACTTTGGGTTTTGGGTGTTATTTTTGTTTGTTGCCAAGGTTTTTACGTGGTTTTCGGCCTCAAAGTGGTAAAGCGCTGGACAGGTCAATGCACCGGTTTGGTGCGGCAGATGGAGATTGTTCTCCTGACGCTGGGTCTGTTGAGCACTTCGCCGGCGCAAGCGTCTGGCGGGCAAGTTCCGACGATTTCGCTGCAGGCTTTGCCTGCTCCGGGTGTCGAGACCTATCGCAACATTCAACGCGGCGGCCCATTTCCTTATGAAAAAGACGGTGTGATCTTCGGTAATCGCGAACGATTTTTGCCTATGCAAAAACGGGGCTACTACAGGGAATACACCGTCAAAACGCCGGGCTCACGGGACCGTGGAGCCCAAAGAATCGTGTGCGGTGGCCCGGCCACGGCGCCAGACGCTTGTTACTACACGGCCGATCACTATGCGAGTTTTCGCATGATCGTGCCCTGAATTGAATTTTTATTGATGAAAGTGAATCGAGGATGGATACACCACTTCGAACCGTAAGAACGAATATCGTTCAATCGATACGCGCATTTCGCGTATCGGACTTGCAAGAAGCCGCCCAAGGTTTGGGGCATCACTTCTTGTACGCTAATCTGGGCAGCGCCCAGACCAAGCAAGACGTGCTCGATCTGATCGGCGCGCAGTTCACGCTGGCCACGACCTCAGGCAAGAACTTTGACTCGCTGTACGACAGCATGACCGACCCGGTGCATAAGTCCGGCCCACAGCCTGGCTTTATTGCCGTGCTTGAGCATATTCCCGCCAACGCCAAGTTTGACAAAGAGGCGCGCGAGCAGCTGCTCGACATCTTCCGCGACACGGCTGACTACTGGGGAGAACGGAAAATACCGTTCCGGTGCTTCTATTCTTTTCTGTAGCCCGTTCTGCACAAACCAGCCAAGCAGAACGGGCGATTCAGGCAAACGGTGAAACCGCTGTGGCAGTCTCTGCCGCCGAGGATACCGACAGCGGCGAGAAGCTGCCCACCGACTTTTTGATTGACGTGTCGCCTTTGGCGCTGCGCATGAGCAGCCCGTTCAACGCGGGTTACTGGCTCGCAGCCGCATAAGGTCTCATTTCGGAGACTCTGCGCAGCTCCGAAGAAAAAGCCCGCGGTATGCGGGCTTTTTCGTCTTTAATGCCCGCATGCGTCAATCCACTTGCATGCTACCGTTCCAACAG
Organism: uncultured beta proteobacterium; assembly: GCA_903914985.1. GTDB lineage: Bacteria > Pseudomonadota > Gammaproteobacteria > Burkholderiales > Burkholderiaceae_C > Allorhodoferax. The sequence goes on from CAIWRE010000510.1 coordinate 6,557, forward strand.
CTGTTGAACCAGCGCTACGTAGTCGGCCACGGGGATTTCTTGTGCCCGGCGCTGCAGGTCGAAATTGCCGGAAAAATTTTTCTCGTCCAACCAGCGCCCTAATGTGTGGCGGATGAGTTTGCGCCTTTGGCTAAAGGCCACCTGCACCATGGCACTGAACGTTGGTACATCAATCTGAGGGGGTGTTGTCAAGGGCACCATGCGCACCACGGCACTGTCGACGCGCGGCGGCGGGTCGAAGCTTTCGGGGGGCACAAACAGCACGTCTTCCATGGCGTAGCGCCATTGCAGCATCACGCTCAATCGGCTGAAATCCGAGGTATCGGGCGCTGCCACCATGCGGTCAATGACCTCTTTCTGCAGCATGAAGTGCTGGTCTTGCACCACGTCCACACAGTCCAGCAGGTGAAACAGAATAGGCGTGGAAATGTTGTAAGGCAAGTTGCCCACGACGCGTAGTTTTTCAGCCTCCCCCGGCCACTGCGTCTGTGCCAAGTCTGCAAAATCCACGCGCAAGACGTCGGACTCCACCACGGTGAGTTGCGGGTGACTGCGCAGGCGTTGCGCCAAGTCCCGGTCGAGCTCGATCACGGTCAATGCCCCGAGTCGCTCCACCAAGGGTTGCGTGAGCGCAGCCAGGCCGGGACCGATTTCCACCATGTGTTGACCCGGTGCCGGATTGATAGCATCCACAATGGCGTCGATGATGCCGCCATCCGACAAGAAATGCTGTCCAAAGCGTTTGCGGGCGATATGCTGCATCAGCGCGCAATCCAGACCGTGCAGGTGATACAGGCCATTTACTGAGACTCGCGAATTTCAACGAATGCGCGACTGCGGATATCGCGTTCCCAGTTTTGGAAGGCTTCCTCTGCGCGCTTTGCGCGAAGCTCTGCGCGCATGGCATCGCGCAACTGCGCCGGTGTGAGTTCGGCGCTGCGGCGCTCCAGCACCTGCATCAGGTGCACGCCGAAGCGCGACACCATGGGCATTCCGATTTCCAATACTTTGAGGCGATCCAGGGCCTCTTCAAACTCAGGCACGAACATACCGGGGCTGGACCAGCCTAAATCCCCGCCTTGCTGTGCGCTGCCATCCTGGGAGAACTCACGCGCGGCGGTCTCAAAGCTGGTGCTGCCCGCCAGGATGCGTTGGCGCAGTTGGGTCAATTGGGCCAGTGCCTGAGCCTGGGTGAGCTGGGGGGTGAGTCGCAAAAGGATGTGACGGGCATGGGTTTGCTCAACCGTTTGCACCAGGCTGGCAGCGCGCCGAGCCACCACCTTCAGCAGGTGAAAGCCCGCGCCGGAACGTACCGGCTCTGACACTTGACCCGTGGGCAGCGATTGGGTTGCGTTAACAAAAATCAAGGGATAACGGTCAGCGCGGCGCAGCCCGATTTGGCCACCGTTGTCGCGACTGGCGGCGGACTGTTCTTTGACCAAAGCTTCAAAACTTTCGCCAGAGCGAATGCGGGCCAGCAGGCCTTGTGCCTTGGCCTGCGCTTGAGCGATCTGCGCCGCGCTGGGATTGTCCGGCAAGGCTACCAGCAGGTTGGCCAGATTAATTTCCTGCGCTAACGGGTCGGTGTTGGCTGCTTGCCGGGCGGCCAAGGCGTTGTCCACCTCCACATCGCTCACCCGCACACGGGACTCGACTTCGCGCTCATGCAAGCGGTTGAGCACAATTTGATCAGCGATTTGTGCCCGGAAGCTTGCAGAACTGATGCCACGCTGTTCCCACAACTTGCGAAATTGCGCGACATCCATCTGGCTTTGCGCAGCCACATTGGCTTCGGCCTGATCGATGGCCGCTGTATCGGCACGCAAACCCAGTTCGCGTGCCAATTGAAGCTGCGCACGGTCACTGATCATGCGCTCCAGCACTGCGCCGCGCAGTTCGGCTGCAGGCGGCACACTCTGGCGTTGTTGGGTGCGTTGCTCTTTTACCTGCTTGATCTGCGCTTGCAGTTCAGCGTCAGTGATGGGTTCCGAGTTGACCAGCGCCACAATAAAGTCGGCTGCTTGGACATTCTGTGCCCGGGCTGTTCCTTGCGCAGCACACAGCAATGCAAAGGCAGTGGCCGTAGCGGCCCAGAATTTCATGGTCATGGTGGTCAGGGGCTTAGTCATAAGTTCGGTTCGCATTACGGGCGGCGTCAGAGCCGCGCAGGTTTTTGTAATACGGGATGTTGGAGCTCAAGGTCTTTTCCGGGCTGAGACCAACGCGGGTGAAACCAACGAACTCCAGCTGAAACATCAGCCGCTGATTGGAGGTGTCGGTACTGGTCTGTATCCGCTCCATCACCACGCGTCCAATCCAGCATCCCGCATCGTACTCGACGCCCAATACCGTGTTTACCAGGCGGCCATCACTGAGACTGTAGTTCAAGCGGCCCAAGGCATAGTAACGACCCTCACCTGAACTGGTGATTTGACTCATACCAATGTCGCTCAGCGGCCATTGCCAACTGGTGTCAATTTGCTCACTCAAATCGCGCTGGTAGCTGTAGGCGACATTGAACACCCGAAAGTTGGCCGGGCTGTAGCGCACACCCATGACAGCCCGCACCGATTGCTCATTGCGCACGTTGTATTGAACGGTGGAGTCCACCACCCAGCGGTCCGTCAGGTTGGCCGCAGCGCCCAGCAAAATGTCACTGACACCTGCGGCTGCGCCCGTGCTGTTGCCGTCAAGCGTTACTTTTTGATCTTGGAAGCGCAAGCGCTGTGCCACACCAAAGCGGGCAAGTTGGGCGCCGTTGTCGGCGTCGATGTAGCGTGTGGTCAGGCCTAAGGTGAGCAGGTTGTTGTCAGAGATCTTGTCGTTTCCGACAAAGGCGTTTTCGGTGTAAATGGTGGCGAAATTAAAGTCGTTGGCGCCGGTGTCGTAATTGGGCAGCAGGCTTTGGTCGTGGAAGGGGGTGTACACATAAAACGCGCGCGGTTCTAAGGTCTGCACCAGATTGCGCCCAAAAAGACGGGCTTCGCGCTCAAACACCAGTCCGCTGTCCAAGCTGAAGGTCGGTACCGTGCTGCTGGCGGCCCGCTGGCCTGCCACCAGAGCATCAAACTGGTAGCTGGTGGTGTGCAACTGTATCTTCGGCGTTACAAAGCCCGCCGGGCGCAGCATGGGGTAGCTGACCTGGGCCAGGCCGAATGCCCGCTGGGCGTTGGGTTGCAGCGTCAGACTGCGGTCGGACTGGAATTGGGTCAGGTCCATGTCGACCGACCAGTCCAGGCTTTGGGGCTTGCTCTGGGTGTAACGCGCGCTCCATTGCGGCACGCGGTCGTAGGGCGGAATGATGGGCGCGGTCGGGTCTTGCAGTGTTTGCCACTTCAACACTTTGAAGGTCGATGAAAAATCGCCTCGGGTCCAGGACGCCGTCATATCAGCGGGCAAGAGACGTTGCGTTGCGCCCGCAATGGCGCCGCCGGCATTAATGGCATTGCTGTTGGTGAAATCGCGCCAGTAGTTGTCGTCGCTCACCCGGTTGAGGTTGGCCGCCAGGGTGACGCCGCCCACAGGCAAGTCCACGTTGGTACTGTGCGCGATCGAGGCGTCCCAACGCTGCGTATCCCGCAGCTTGTCGACGGGCATGTAGCTCAGGCGCACCGTGCCGGAGTAGCGGGGCTCCAAATAACGAAATTCTGTGCCCAGGTTTACGCCCCGCGCAGTCATAAATGTGGGGGTGAAGGTCGCATCGCGGTTGGGCGCAATATCCAGGTAGTACGGCGTGGACAACTCCAGGCCATTGGCGTTGTCCAAGCCGATCGTCGGAGGCAACATGCCGCTCTTGCGCTTCTCGGTCAGGGGAAAGCTGATGGGCATCACGTGCAACAGCGGGAACCCTTTGAAGCTGAGCACGGCACCCTGCGCAAGGCCGATGTCTTCGTCGTTGTCAATATCGATGCGCGCCGCGGTTAACACCCAGTCCGGCAGCCAATCCGGGCCCGGCTGGCGCTTGCAGGTCGTGTAACTGGCCTGGTAGACCGTCATGTGGGCGTTGTCGACAAACTCAGCCCGGGTCGCTTGTCCATGGGCACCGTTTTGTCCGAATTCATAACTCGGTGCGGTAAAAAACCCTTTAAAGGCGTCTATTCCCAGCTCCAGGTACGGGCCTTGGTAGGTATTTCCGTTGCGCTGAACCCAGACATGGCCGTTGGCCCGCGCGGTGTCGGTCGGAATGTCGTAATCCAGCCGATCAGCGCGGATGATGGTGCCGGCCTTGCGCAGCTCAGCATTGCCCTCCAATGTGGCGTCCCGATCGGTATGGCTGCGCAAACTGTCGCCTTGCAACAGTACCGGGGTGTCCTGTGGTGACTGAGTTTGTCCGAGGGTCGCTGTGCTCCAAGCCAACGCAAGCAGACCCAGCCAGCGCCTTACCGTCCGCAGGCCGGTACCGGACGACCTGGAGGTCTCGTCACGTTCGAAGGAAGCCATGGGAGGAAAAAGGCCCGTCACAAAAAGATAGAAAATGGATTATCCATGAGCCCTACTGCATCTACTCCCTCACCCACCCCACTGCACACCCCCGTGCTGTGGTCTGACCCCGAACGCGCGCAGCATTTCCACGCCTGGTTGGCCATCGTGCAATCCCGCTTTGCACTGCTGCCGCAAAGCCTGCGCCTGGCCTCGGCCGACGCCAGCTTTCGCCGCTATTTGCGCATCGATGCACAGGCAGGCGTCCACGGCGCCAGTCTGATCATCATGGACGCCCCGCCAGACAAAGAAAACAGCGCACCTTTTGTACAAATTGCGCACTTGCTGCACGGGGCGGGCCTGCGTGCGCCCGAGGTGCTGGATTGGCAAGAAGCGCAGGGTTTCCTACTGCTCACCGACCTGGGTGCGCGCACCATGATGCAGGTCATGGACCCGCAGGCGCCTCCACCTTTGGATTTGTATCTGCAAGCCGTAGACACCCTGGTGGCCTGGCAAAAGGCCTCGCACCCCGGCGTGTTGCCCCCCTATGACCACGCACTGCTGCGCCGCGAGGTGGAGCTTTTTCCGCAGTGGTACATCGCCCAGCACCGAAAGCTGCAGTTGACCGACGCGCAAAGTCAGGTGCTTGAGCGTGCGTTCGAGACCCTCATTGCCGACAATCTGGCCTGGCCCAGTGTCTACGTGCACCGCGACTACATGCCCCGCAACCTGATGGCGCCCGAGAACGGTCAGGGCATGGGGGTGCTCGATTTTCAGGACGCGGTCTACGGCCCCATCACCTACGACATTGCCAGTCTGGTGCGCGATGCATTCTTGACCTGGGACGAGAGCTTTTGCCTGGACGTGGTAGTTCGCTATTGGCAAAAGGCACGCGAGGCGGGACTTCCTGTGGGTGATGACTTCGGCGTGTTTTACCGCGCCGTGGAGTGGATGGGTTTGCAGCGCCATCTCAAAATTGCCGGCATCTTTGCCCGCTTGACATTGCGTGACGGCAAACCGCAATACCTGGCCGACACGCCGCGCTTTATCAGCTAC
>CAIWRE010000511.1 GCA_903914985.1 uncultured beta proteobacterium
CCAACGCCAGGTGCGCGGCAATGGCGGAGGACAAGGTGCAGCCAGTGCCGTGGGTGTTGGCGCTGGCAATGCGCGGTGCGTGCATCCAGTGGCGCAGGCCTTGGTGGGTCAGGAGCAGATCGTGAACCTGCTCGCCCGCCAGGTGCCCACCTTTGAGCAGCACGGCTTGGGCGCCCATGGCCAGCAGTTCCTGCGCGGCGCGTTCCATATCGTCCTGGCTGGCGAGCGGACGGCCCACGAGCAATGCGGCCTCGTCCAAGTTGGGCGTGACCACCGCCACGCGGCCAAACAGGTGTTGGATCAAAGCCTGCACCGCAGGTTGCTCAATCAACACCGCGCCACTGGTGGCCACCATGACCGGGTCGAGCACGACGTGCGGCAGTTGGTGGCGGTCTATGGCTGCGGCCACGGTCGTCACGACTTCAGCCGAATGCAGCATGCCAATCTTGACGGCGTGCACGCCAATGTCTTGCACCACCGCGTCGATTTGCTGGCGCAGCATCTCGGGCGGCACGGCGTGGATGGCGCTCACGCCGCAGGTGTTTTGGGCGGTGAGTGCGGTGATGGCGCTCATGCCAAAGCAGCCCAGGGCGGAAAAGGTTTTCAGGTCGCCCTGGATGCCCGCGCCGCCGCCACTGTCTGACCCGGCAATGGTCAAGACGCGGGGGTACTGCTGGGTCAAAGCGGGAATGGATTTACTTGCGTTCATGGTGTTGTTCCCACAGGGTGCGCAATTCTTGTGTTGCCAGGGCCGGCTCGGCGGCGGCACAAATGGCACTGACCACCGCCAAACCATCGGCTCCCGCAGCCAGCACTCCGGCAGCATTGCCTGCATGGACGCCGCCAATCGCCACCAGCGGCAGCGCAGTCGCGGCGCGTACCTGGCGCAGGCCCTGCAAACCCCAGGGTGTGCTGGTGTCGGTCTTGGTCGGTGTGGCAAACACCGGGCTCACGCCCAGGTAGTCCACCCCGTCAAATTCGGCCTGGCTGGCTTGGGCCACGTGGTCCAGGGTCTCCGCCGACCAGCCCAAAAAAACATGGGGCGGCAGCAGCTTGCGGGCCGTGGCCACAGGCATATCGGACTGGCCCAGGTGCACGCCGGGCGCGCCGCAGGCCAGGGCCACATCGACCCGGTCGTTGATGACCAATGGAATGCCCAGGGGCGCCAGCAGCGTTTGCAGCGTGGTGGCTTTGGCGCAAAAGTCGCGGGTGCTCAGGGTTTTTTCGCGCAGCTGCACGCAGCTCACCCCGCCCTGCACCGCTGCCATGACCACATCGGTCAGGCTGCGCCCGGCGCAGCTGGCTTCGTCGGTCACCAGGTACACGCCCAGCACCGAGCGCATGCGGTCCCGGTAGCCGGGCAGAGTCGGGCTGCTTACCACGCTGCCACTTCGAGCTTGAGGCGCTGGGTAAAGGTGTCGGCGTTCATGAGCTGCAGCGCGTCCAGCATATAGGCCTGCATGCTGCCAACGCCTTGACCGGCGGCCTGGGCTTGCTCTGCAGCCACTTCGCCCACCACGCCCCAAAAGGCCATGGCAGCCACGGTGGCACGCCACAGGTCCGGCTGCACCACGCAAAACGCGCCAATCAAACTGGTGGCCGAGCAGCCGATGCCGGTGATCTTGGTCATCCAGGCGTGGCCGTTGGACAGGCGGGCCCAGCGGTGGCCGGCGTCCAGCACGTGGTCGGTCACGCCGCTCACACACACCACGCCCTGGGTTTCTTGCGTCAAAGCCTGGGCGGCGCCCAAGGCATCGTCAGCAGCGGCGCTGCTGTCCACACCGCGGGTTTTGATGGCCGAGCCTGCCAGGCTCATGACCTCGGAGGCATTGCCACGAATCACGCTGGGCGAGGCGGTGGCCATCAGCATGGCCAGGCTTTGGTTGCGATACGCAGTAGCGCCCGCCCCCACCGGGTCCAGCACCACCGGAATACCACGCCCATGGGCGGTGAGCAGCGCCAGGCGCATGCTCTCAATCCAATAGGGTTCCAGCGTGCCAATGTTGAGCACCAGCGCTTGGGCGATTGCGGCCATGTCGGCCACTTCTTCGTGGGCATGGGCCATGACGGGCGACGCACCGGCGGCCAGCAAGACATTGGCGTTGAGGTTCATCACCACATGGTTGGTGATGCTGTGCACAAAGGGCGCACTGGCACGCACCTGTTCCACGTCGGACCAGAGCTGGGCGGGGGTGAGGGAGGGAGTTTGCGTATGGGCCATGTTCGTCCTAAAAGGTTGCGAACCG
>CAIWRE010000512.1 GCA_903914985.1 uncultured beta proteobacterium
ATATTGCTGGCACCCAAAGCAAATAATTCCTGGTCGGGCTCAATGCGTTGGCGTCTTTTGGCAGCCAAAGTTTGCCCCACCGAGACCGATTCCACAAAACCCACCACGCTGATCAGCAGCGCAGGAACGGCGAGCGACTTCCAAAGCGCCATATCCCAGAGAGGTGCGGTGAAAGGTGGCAAACCTTGAGGCACCATGCCCACAATTTTGAGGCCCTGCGCTTGCCAGTCGAGGGCCCAGGTCAGGACGGTGCTTGCCGCGATAGCCGCCACCGGGCCTGCCTTGGCAACGAAGTCCGCAGAGCGGGAACCCATGCCCCAAGCCATCAGCAAAGGCTTCAATCCTTTGCGCACCCACCACAAAAACGCCATGGCACTCAAACCAATGCACAAGGACAGCCATCGGGTGTTCGGCATCTGCTTCACCAAAGATTGCACCATGTCAACAAAGTTGTCGCCCGTGGCATTGACGCCCATGATGGTCTTCAACTGGCTGGCGGCAATCAACAGGGCGGACGCGGAAATGAAGCCCGATATCACAGGGTGGCTTAAAAAATTGGCCAAGAACCCCAGCTTCAAAATCCCCATCACCATCAGCATGCAACCCGACATAAAAGCCAGCGTAATGGCGACCGCCCAATAGGCCTGGGACCCTGCCACCGCATGCTCGCCAATGGCGGCGGCAGTCATCAGCGACGCCACGGCCACCGGCCCGACCGCCAATACCCGGCTGGTGCCAAACACTGCATACAGCAGCAAAGGCGCCACACTGGCGTACAGGCCCACCTCGGGCGGCAAGCCTGCGAGCAGCGCATACGCTAGGCTTTGCGGGATCAACATAATGGTCACGATCAGGGCAGCGATCGCGTCGCTGGCAAAGGTCTCGCGCTTGTAGGTGGCCGCCCAACCCAGCATGGGAATGGAGGGCAGATAGCCCCGCCAGGCAGATGACTTGTTCATCAACCCTTCATCTCCGGCTGGGCCAACCATTCGCGGCCCTTGAGCATGGCTTCCCAATACAAGGGCGGAAGAATGCGTTCTTTGAGGTACCACGCCAGCGCAGACGGTTTGGTGCCGTCGATAAACCATTTCGGAAAGCTGGGCGACAACTTGCCGCCATAGGTGAACTCGGCCAGAACAATCTTGCCGCGCTCCACCGTCAAGGGACAAGAGCCGTAACCGTCGTATTGGGCCTCGCCTTGCAGTTGGCCCATGGCGACCAGCACATTGTTGGCCACCACCGGTGCTTGCTTACGCGCAGCGGCGGCGGTTTTGGCATTGCTGGTGTTGGTGACGTCGCCCAACGCAAAAACGTTCACATAGGTTTTGTGGCGCAGGCTGGCGGGGTCGACATCCACCCAGCCCGCGGCGTCCGCCAAGGGGCTCACTCGTACAAAGTCTGGTGCTTTTTGTGGAGGAACCACGTGGATCATGTCAAAGTCACGAACCACTTTTTCTTTGCTTCCGTCAGCCAAGTTTTTCAGGAACGTGGCTTTGTGAGCCGGACCGTCCACGGACACCAGTGTTTCGCCAAAATTCAGTCCTATACCGTACTTCTTCACGTACTCCATCAGTGCGGGCACATAGTCGGCCACGCCAAACAGCACGGCACCGGCATTGCAAAACTGGATGTCGATGTTGTTCAAGACGCCTTGGCGGGTCCAGTGGTCGGCGGAGAGGTACATCGCTTTTTGCGGCGCACCGGCGCATTTGATCGGCATGGGCGGTTGGGTGAACAGCGCTTTGCCACCTTTGAGCTTTTGCACCAATTCCCAGGTGTAGGGAGCCAGGTCGAACCGGTAATTGGAGGTCACACCATTGCGACCCAGGGTGTCGTTCAAGCCTTCAATACCCTGCCAGTCGAGTTTCAAGCCCGGGCAGACGACCAGCTGCTTGTACTTGACCACGCGGCAGCCTTCCAAAATGACCTGGTTGTTGTCCGGCTCGAAGGCTGCTACACCGGCCTTGATCCAGCTCACATCGGTGGGTATGACCGAAGACATGGTGCGTGCTGTCTGGCCTGCTTTGAAAATTCCACCGCCCACCATGGTCCAGCCGGGCTGGTAAAAGTGGGCATCGGCCGGGTCGATGATCGCAATGTCCAACAAGGGGCTACGCGCCAACAGGCTGGAGGCCACCGCAATACCTGCGGCACCGCCACCGATGATGAGCACGTCGTGGCTGGCATCTGCTTGACTCA
>CAIWRE010000513.1 GCA_903914985.1 uncultured beta proteobacterium
GCCGCGCAAGTTGGGCAACTTCAGGCTCACCGCGACCTGCTGAACAAAGGCTGCTTTTTTCGCCACTGTGTCCACACAGTGCACCGTCAGGGCAGGGCAGCAGATGGCCAAGACCACGCCCGGCAAACCCGCACCAGCGCCCACATCCAATACGCGCAGCGACTCACCAACACCCAGTGCAGCACGTTGCCGTCGCATGGGGGCGATTACCGCCAAGCTGTCGAGCAAATGGTGGGTGAGCATTTCTTGCGGATCGCGCACCGCTGTCAGGTTGTACACCCGGGTCCATTTTTGAATCAGGCCAAGGTAGTCCAGCAGCGCTGCAACCTGTCCATCGTCCAGCGCCAAGTCGAGCGCTTTCAGGCCCGCACGCAGCGGCGCCTCCAAAGCCTGGCTCACGCATGCTCCCGGGGCAGAGATGCTGGTGCCGCAAACTCGCGGAAGTTTCCTTTTTTCAGGTGGATGAGCAATAGCGAAATGGTCGCAGGCGTGATGCCGGACAGGCGCGAGGCCTGGCCCAAGGTCTCTGGCCGATGTTGGTTCAAACGCTGGCGCGCCTCGATGCTCAGGGCCGACACCTGCATATAGTCCAGCTCTGCCGGCAGGCGCAGGTTCTCGTAGTAAGCGGCACGGCCGACTTCTTCTTTCTGGCGTTCGATATAGCCGGAATACTTGGCTGCTATTTCCACCTGCTCAATCACACTGGCCACAAACACATCAGGCGCAGCGCCCTCCGCAGCCAGGGGAAGTGCCCCATCCGCATAGCGTCCGCCGTCCATGCCCATCAGGTCGGCGTAGCGTACGTCCGGGCGGCGCAGCAGGTCGGCCAGGTTGTATTCATGTTCAATCGATTTACCCAGCACACGTTGCGACTCTTCGGCAGGCAGGTTGTTGGGGTTCACCCAGATCGAGCGCAGGCGTTCGGCTTCACGTGAAACAGCCTCCCGCTTGCGGCAAAAAGCCTCCCAGCGCGCGTCATCCACCAGGCCCAGTGCACGGCCGGTTTCGGTCAAACGCACGTCGGCGTTGTCCTCACGCAGCTGCAGGCGAAACTCCGCGCGACTCGTGAACATGCGGTAAGGCTCGGTCACACCTTTGGTAATCAGGTCGTCCACCAGCACACCGAGGTAGGCCTCGTCACGTCCAGGCAGCCAGGTGTCGCCGTTCCAGGCGTTGCGGGCACCGGCTTGCAGCGCCGCGTTTACGCCAGCAAACAGGCCTTGCGCTGCGGCCTCTTCATAACCCGTGGTGCCGTTGATTTGACCGGCGAAAAACAAACCGCCAATGTGGCGTGTCTCGAAACTGCTTTTCAGTCCGCGCGGGTCAAAGTAGTCGTACTCAATGGCGTAGCCCGGGCGAAGAATGTGGGCGTTTTCCAATCCCGCCATGCTGCGCACCAGCTCGTACTGGATGTCAAAGGGCAGGCTGGTGGAAATGCCATTAGGGTAGTACTCGTGGGTCGTTAAGCCCTCGGGTTCCAGAAAAATCTGGTGGCTTTCTTTGTCGGCAAAGCGATTGACCTTGTCTTCCACGCTGGGGCAGTAGCGCGGACCCACGCCTTCGATGTTGCCGGTGAACATGGGGCTGCGGTCAAAGCCGCTGCGAATAATCTCGTGCGTGCGGGCGTTGGTGTGGGTGATCCAGCACGGCATTTGCTGCGGATGCTGCTCCACCCGACCCATAAAGCTGAACACCGGCAGGGCAGGGCTCATGCCGCCCGGCATGCCGTCGCCGGGCTGCTCCAGGCATTTGCTGAAGTCGATGCTGCGCCCGTCAATGCGTGGCGGTGTGCCGGTTTTAAGGCGGCCCTGCGGCAGCTGGAGTTCTTTGAGGCGTGCACTCAGGCGCGCCGCTGGCGGATCGCCCGCGCGGCCGGCAGCGTAGTGGTTCATGCCCACGTGGATCTTGCCGTCTAAAAAAGTCCCGGCGGTGAGCACCACGGTTTTGGCGCGAAAGCTCAGGCCAATTTGCGTAACGGCGCCCACCACGCGGTCGCCTTCGACCAGCAAGTCGTCCACCGCTTGCTGAAAAATCGACAAGTTGGGCTGGTTTTCCAGCATACGGCGAATGGCGGCTTTGTACAGCACCCGGTCCGCCTGGGCGCGCGTGGCACGCACGGCAGGGCCCTTGCTGGAATTGAGAATACGGAATTGAATGCCCGCCTCATCGGTCGCCAGGGCCATGGCGCCACCCAGGGCATCGACCTCTTTGACCAAATGGCCTTTGCCGATGCCGCCAATCGAGGGGTTGCAACTCATCTGCCCCAAGGTCTCGATGTTGTGCGTCAAGAGCAGCGTTTTGCTCCCCATGCGCGCAGCCGCCAGCGCAGCCTCACACCCGGCGTGGCCGCCGCCGACGACGATGACGTCAAACTGTTGGGGATAGAGCATGGATAGCAGTCAAAGCAGGGGAAGGAGGGCGATTTTACCGGCGCACCCAAATTACGAGACGCAGTGGAGACATTCCCTAGTCTTTCCCCTAAGTGTTACCTGACGAAGCGTGGAGTAGAGTTGTCATTTACCCAATTCGCGTGGAGCACCCTCACTATGTCCAGCACCTCACTCAAAGACCAGGTCAGCCCCGAGGAATGGCAACTGCGGGTGGACCTCGCCGCCTGCTACCGCCTGGTCGCCGCCTATGGTTGGAGCGACCTGATCTTCACCCACATCAGCGCCCGCATCCCCGGCCCCGAGCACCACTTTCTGATCAATCCCTACGGCATGCTGTTTGAAGAAATCACTGCCAGCAGCCTGATCAAGATCGACCAGAACGGCGAAAAGCTCAGCGAGTCGCCACACCCGGTCAACCGCGCCGGTTTTGTCATTCACAGTGCTGTGCATGCTGTGCGGGAAGACGCCGGTTGCGTGTTGCACACCCACACGCGCGCCGGTGTCGGTGTCAGCGCACAGGCGGGCGGCGTGCTGCCCATCAGCCAGCAATCGACCTTTGTGCTGGCGTCACTGGCGTACCACACCTACGAGGGTGTGGCCTTGCACGATGAAGAAAAACCGCGTCTTCAAGCCGACCTCGGTACCGCCAATCACCTGATGCTGCGCAACCACGGTTTGCTGGTGGTGGGCAGCAGCATTCCTGAGGCCTTTTTGCTGATGTACAACTTTGAATCGACCTGCCAAATCCAGTTGGCCGCGCAATCCGGCGGTGTGCCCTTGACCCAAGTGGACCCCCGCATTCTGGACGGTGTGGGCCACGCCATGCGCACCCAAACCAGCGGACTGGGCGGCGCCTTCGCGTGGCCCGCCCTGTTGCGCAAACTCGACCGCATGGACAGCGACTACCGCAATTAAGCAGCTCTTCCGCAGCCACGCACTGAACTCTGAACCGCAACCCAAGGACCCCCATGACCAGCTCCGCAACCTCCACATTCGATTACGTCATCGTAGGCGCAGGCGCCGCAGGCTGCGTACTGGCCAGCCGCTTGAGCGAGGACCCCTCGGTGCGGGTGTGCCTGTTGGAGGCGGGTGGGCCGGACACCTCGGTGCTGATCCACGCGCCCATGGGTTTTGCGGTAAGCGCCCCTTTGAACCTCAACAACTGGGGCTATGAAACCGTGCCCCAAGCCGGTTTCAATGGTCGGCGCGGCTACCAACCGCGCGGCAAGGTCATGGGTGGCAGCACCTCCATCAACGCCATGGTCTACACCCGCGGCCACAAAGCGGACTACGATCACTGGGCAAGTCTTGGCAATCCCGGCTGGTCCTATGACGAAGTCTTGCCCTTGTTCAAACGCTCTGAGAACAACCACTGCTTTGGCGACAACGCCTACCGCGGCACCGGCGGCCCGCTGCAAGTGAGTTACCTGCGCAGCCCCAGCCCCATCAACGATGTTTTTTTGCAGGCCTGCGAACAAACCGGCTTACCTCGCACCGCCGACTACAACGGCGAGCAGCAACTCGGATGCGGCCCGACACAGGCGATGCAGGCGGGCGGTGAGCGTTGCAGCGCTGCGAAGGCCTTTATCACCCCACATCTGAACCGTGCCAACCTCAAAGTCGTGACAGGTGCCCACACTGAGCGCGTACTGATGGATGGCAAACGCGCCACGGGCGTGCAATACCTGCACGAGGGTCAATCCGTGCAAGTCACCGCAGCGCGAGAAGTCATTCTGAGCGCCGGTGCGTTTGGCTCGCCACAGCTGCTCATGCTCTCCGGCATAGGCCCCCAATCCCAGCTTCAAGCGCACGGCATCAACACGGTACACACCCTGCCAGGCGTAGGCCAAAACCTGCAAGACCATATCACCACCGTGTTGATTCAACGGACCCCACGCAAGGATGTCGCACTGGGTGTTTCATTCAGCGGAATCGCAACGGTTGTCAAATCGATATTTGAATGGCGCAACAAGCGTACCGGTTGGATCACGTCCAACGTGGCTGAATCTCAAGGCTTTTTAAAGACCGACCCGAGCGCGGACAAACCGGACATTCAACTGGCCTTGTGCACCGGCATCGTGGACGACCACAACCGCAAGACGCATCTGGGCCACGGCTACACGCTGCACGTCACCCTGTGCCGCCCCAAGAGCCGCGGCAGTGTCACGCTGCAAAGTGCCAAGTCCACCGACGCGCCTTTGATTGACACCGCCTTCTTCCAGCACCCGGATGACATCGCAACAATGGTCAAAGGCACGCAAATCGGTTTGGACATATTGAAAGCCAAGGCCTTTGATGGCTACCGTGGCGAGATGCTTTACCCCGTGGACCGCAACAACCCGCAACAAATCGAGGCCTTTCTGCGCGACCACAGCGACACGGAATACCACCCCAGCGGCACTTGCAAAATGGGACCGCACAGCGACCCCATGGCCGTGGTCGACGCCGAGTTGCGGGTCCATGGCATTCAGAATCTACGCGTTGTGGACACGTCCATCATGCCGACTCTCACCGGGGGCAACACGACGGCACCAACCATCATGATTGCCGAAAAAGCGGCCGAGTTGCTGCGCGCAGCCCACTAAACTGCAAAGGCCAGGGGCTTCTGGCGCCAGGCCAACAAGGCCCCCAGCCAGAGCGTGATTGCGGACACGAGAAGGCCGCGCTCCAGACCGCCCGCGCCGTCGGCAATCCACCCCACCAGCGTGGGGCCCACAATCTGGCCGGCGGCAAACACGATGGTGAACGCACTAATGCCCGTGGCCCACGCGGCGGGCGGAAGGTTGTGGCGAACCAGGGCGGTGCTGGAGGCCACAATGGACAAGAAAACGCCGCCAAACAAGAGCCCCGAGAACACCACCACGCCAAAACTGTGCGTGAGCGCGGGCAGCACCACTGCAACCCCCAGCAGCGCGTTGAGCCGGGCCATGGCGCCGCCGCCGAGATGGCGATTCAACAAACCCGCCCAGATACGCGACGATGCCACCACCGCCAAGCCCAACAAACCATAAAACACGGTGACCGCAGATGTGCTCACTCCCTGTGCGCGCAGCAGCGCGACCGCAAACGTCATGTAACCGATGTAACCCACCCCAAAAAAGCCATATCCCGCCAGTGCAAACCCGAAAGGTCTTACGCGAAAAGTAATGTGCGCACCGGATGTCGAGGGCGCATCCAGCACCGGTAGCTGCTCCCACTGCGCCATCGCACGTGCAGGCCAGCGCAACAGCGCGGTAGCGGCAAAACACAGCAGCGCCAAAGCCCACCAGGCAAACCGCCAGCTGTGCACCTCCCCCTGAAATGCCTCCAACACCCAGGGCACCAACAAGGCCGAAAGCACAATCCCCACACCGGTGCCGCCGTAGTAGACGCCAAGCAACAAGCCCGCATGCGCTGGCGCACGGCTGCCCAAACGCGCTGCCAACAGGCCCCCCGACACAAACACCAAAGCGCTGGCCCAACCGGCCAGCAGCCGCTGCACCAGCAACACGAAAGCGTCGGTAAAAAAGCCGCACAAAGCCATGAACAACGCGGCCAACAACGACCCCGCCCACAACAAAACCGTGGGCGACACCCGCCGCATCAGCCCCGGCATCGCCAACGCACCCAGCAAATAGCCCACGGCATTGGCCGTATTCATCGCGCCCGCCAGGGTGTAAGTCCAGCCCAGGTCCGTGCGCATGCCGGGCAACAGCAGGCCATAGGCAAAACGGGTGACACCCAAGGAGACAGCTGCGCCCACCGACAGTGCCAAAGCAAGCCAAAATAAGGGACGCAGCGGTGAAGGCACAAACTCTCCGAACAGATGAAGGCCTGCATTGTGCGCTGAGCACCCGACACCGCCTGCTGCGCAAACGACACTGTTGATTGCAAGTACCACCCGCGACATTGAAAGAGCCGTATGACCACCTTGTTTGACCCCCTGGCCCTTGGGCCTATCACCCTGGCCAACCGCGCCGTCATGGCACCCCTGACACGCAACCGCGCGCCCGGCGCCTTCGCCAACGCCGCCATGGTCAGCTATTACACCCAGCGTGCCGACCCGAAAAATGGCGCGGGGCTCATCATCACCGAGGCCACTGCCATCAGCCACCAGGGCCAGGGCTACTCCGACGTGCCAGGCATTTGGAACGAGGCACAGGTACAGGCCTGGAAACCGGTGACCCAATCCGTCCATGCGGCTGGAGGCAAGATATTCATGCAGCTGTGGCACGTCGGCCGTGTCTCGCATGTGGACTTGCAGCCAGGTGGCCAGGCACCAGTAGCGCCCTCGGCCATCACCGCCAAAACCAAGACGGTGCTGATCGCCGACGGCACACCCCGCTTTGTGCCCACGTCAGAGCCACGCGCACTGCGTTTGGACGAGATCCCCGGCATCGTGGCTGACTACCGCAACGCGGCACGCAACGCCATCGCTGCAGGTTTTGACGGCGTCGAGGTGCATGCCGCCAACGGCTACCTCATCGACCAGTTTTTACGCTCGGGCTCCAACCACCGGAGCGATGCGTATGGCGGCAGCATTGAGAACCGCGCCCGCTTGCTCGTGGAGGTTATGCAAGGCGTCTGTGGGGAAATCGGCGGGGCGCATGTGGCGCTGCGTTTGTCACCAGTGACCCCGGCCAACGACGCGTCCGACGCCCATCCCCAGCCTCTTTTCAACTACGTGGTGCAACAGCTCGCCCCCTTGGGACTTGCCTATGTGCATGTGATTGAAGGCTCCACCGGCGCCGAACGCGACTTCCAGCAGGGCGATGCACCCTTTGACTACACCGCCCTGCGCCAAACCTACCGCAGCGCCGGTGGTCATGCAGCCTGGATGGTGAACAACGCCTATGACTTGCCGCTGGCGGAGCAGGCTTTGGCAGACGGCGCGGATCTGGTGGCTTTTGGCAAACCCTTTATTGCCAACCCGGACCTCACCCGCCGCCTGCGCGAAGGTGCACCGCTCAATCCCGCGGACCGCATGACCTTTTACGGTGGCGGCGCACACGGTTACACCGACTACCCCGCGCTCGCCGACTGAATCCGCGGCACTGGCGCAAACCAGGGGGCCCTGTCAGGGCCCCTTCCAGCGTTTGAGCAGCAAGGCATTGGCCATGACGCTGACCGAGCTCAGCGCCATCGCAGCACCCGCCAGCACCGGGTTCAGGTAGCCCAAAGCCGCCAGCGGAATACCCGCGACGTTGTAGAAAAAGGCCCAAAACAAGTTCTGACGAATCTTCGCCACCGTGCGGCGGGAAATGTCCAAGGCCGCAGCAACCAGGCGTGGCTCACCGCGCATCAGCGTGATGCCGGCCGCCTGCATGGCCACGTCCGTGCCACCGCCACCGGTATTGGCCATCGCCATGCCCACATCGGCAGCAGCCAGCGCAGGCGCATCGTTCACACCGTCGCCCACCATCGCTACCGTGAATCGGGCAGGCACGCCCCCTTTGAGTGCGGTGATCTTGGCCGCCTTGTCGCCGGGTAACACTTCGGCCACCACCTCGTCGCTACCCACGCTCGCATCCATGCCCAACCGGAGCGCCATGGCGCGGGCCGCGCCCCAGTTGTCGCCGGAGACCATGACAGCGCGTATGCCTAAAGCACGCAGCTGCGCAATCGCCTCTTTGGCACCGGGTTTAGGCTCGTCGGCAAAGGCCAGAAGGGCGCGCAGGGTCCACACGCCGTTTTCCAGGTGGGCCAGGGCCGAAACGCTGGCGCCTTCAACCTCCAATTGCTTCGCCTGAGAGGCGTAAACGGCACCTTCAGACGAATCGAGGGCGGGCTGGGCTCGCAGCTCTTGCATCCAACGCAGACTGCCCAAGGCATAACGCTCGCCCGCCACCAGGCCCTCCGTGCCGCGTCCGGACACAGATCGTGCATCGGACAAGGGTAAGAGCGCCATGCCCTGGCCCGAAGCGCGGGCCACCACCGCATGCGCCAGCGGATGGTCGCTGCCGCTTTGGAGGCTGGCGCAGATTTGTAGCAAGGCAGGGTCCAAAACTGTTCCCGTGTTCTGTACTGCCCCAGAAGTCCCCTCCAGCGCAATCAAGGCAGTCAGCTGCGGCCGGCCCACCGTCAATGTGCCGGTCTTGTCAAAGGCCACCACGGTCACCTTGTGCGCCAACTCCAAAGCCTGGGCATCTTTGATCAAAATGCCGTACTTGGCCGCCACACCCGTGCCCGCCATGATGGCCACCGGTGTGGCCAGGCCCAATGCACAGGGGCAGGCAATCACCAGCACCGCCACAGCGCGAATCAGCGCCAGCTCAAAACTGTGGCCGGTAAGCCACCACGCCAGCAGCGTTGCCACGGCCAGCAGAAGCACCACCGGCACAAACACAGCACTCACCTGGTCCACCAAGCGCTGAATGGGGGCCTTGGCCGCTTGGGCGTCCTCCACCAAGCGGATGATGTTGGAGAGCATGGTCTGCGCGCCCACATGGGTGACCTGCACCAGCACCCGGCCTTCGCCGTTGATGGAGCCGCCGGTGACGCACCCCCCCCGCTCTTTTGCCACAGGCAAGGACTCTCCCGTAAGCATGGACTCGTCCACCTGGGTGACACCCTCCGTCACCACGCCGTCCACAGCAAAGCGCTCTCCCGGCTTGACCACCAAGGTGTCACCGACCAACACCTCGGCCACGGGCACATCCACCTCCCCTTCAGGCCGCTGCAAATGGGCGCGTTCAGGTCGCAATGCATGCAAAGCACGAATGGCCGAGGTGGTCTGCCGCTTGGCCCGCGCCTCCAGCCACTTGCCCAACAGCACCAGGGTGATCACCAGCGCCGAGCCTTCGAAATACAAATGCACCATAGCCCCATCTGGGGCACTCAGCCACAACCACACGGACAGTGCCCAGCCCGCGGATGTGCCCAAAGACACCAGTAAATCCATATTGCCGCTGCCATTTTTCAGAGCATGCCAACCGGCCACATAAAAGCGCGCACCCAGCACAAACTGCACCGGTGTGGCCAAAGCGAATTGCCACATCGCCGACAACATCCAGTGCTGGCCCAACGCATCCCCCAGCATGGGCAGCACCAGCGGCAAAGACAGCAACAAGCCCCAAGCCACCGGCGCAAATCCCGCCCAAGGACCCGCGTCCGGTGCATCCATGGCGGCCTGCGCTTCTTTGGGTTCGTAGCCGGCATCCCGCACCGCACGGCGCAACAGGGCCTCCATGCTGGCAGCCTGATCCGAGGCGACGGGAAAGGTCACGCGAGCCGATTCGGTGGCCAAATTCACCGCCGCGGTATGTACACCCGGTACCTTTTTAAGGGCTTTTTCGACCCGTCCCACGCACGAGGCGCAGGTCATGCCACCGATACCAATATCCAAAGAGCATTCGGTCACGGGTGTGGGACGGGTCATGAATAAGTAAACTTTTTGATGGTGAGGGTTGAAAACAAAGGACCGTGGTGCAAACTGCAGTTCAAGGCAAAACATCGACGCTTCAAGTCCCACTCCTTTAAAGAAGGCACACCATGGATCATCTTTTCACCGTCACCGGCATGACATGCGGACATTGCGAAAAAGCGGTCACCGCCGCCATTGTGCGCGTCGACCCACAAGCCAAAGTGGTCATCGACCGCAGTGCCAACAAAGTACAAGTGCACTCCGAAAAATCCCATGACGCATTGGCGCATGCCATTGTCGAAGAGGGTTACACGGTCGCCCACTGATCTGGATCAGACGGAGGAGCTTTCTCCGCCCAAAGCCTCCAACAATGCTGGCAACACGCGGCGCAGCTCGCCGGTCGCGATGGCTATGTCGGCATCGAAATGGTCCTGGTCGCGGTCTGCGGCCGACGCAGGCGACTCGTCCGCCAC
>CAIWRE010000514.1 GCA_903914985.1 uncultured beta proteobacterium
CCGATTGAACTGGCGGGGCAGTTTGAGTGGTACGCGCTCACGGTGCAGCCCGGCGGCGCCCTGGAGTCCACACCGCACGAAGACGGCACCCGCGAGCACCTCACGGTGCAGTCCGGAACCCTGGACGTCTCAACAGGCCAGGAAACCCAGCGCCTCAAATCGGGTGAGACCGCCCGCTACGCCGCCGACCGCCCCCACGCGATTCGCAATGCAGGCAAAACCGTGGTCAGTGCCTGGCTGGTGGTGGTGCATCCGGCCTGATTTACCAGCCTACATTGACCGCTCAAAGTGGGGTAATAACTCATAAATTTCAAATTTCACAAATAATTCACGGCAAGGTCATGTGGGCTCTCTAAATTGGACTTTTGATCAAAGTGAGATTTACACAATGTCCCAAGTCAACAACCGTCGCGAATTTATTATCAAACTGGCCTCGGTGTCGGGTGCTCTGGCGGCGGGATCGGTTTTGTCGGCCTGCGGCGGAGGCGACGGCCCGGCACTGCTGTTTAGTTTCGGCGTAGCCAGTGGCGATCCGCTCGCCGACCGTGTCATTTTGTGGACCCATGCCAAATACGATGGGTATTCCGACCCCGTGCCTTTGGTCTATCAGGTGGCCACAGACGCGAGCTTTTCGGCGATCGTTAGCACGGGGACCGTCACTGCCAGCGCAAGCACGGGTTACACCGCAAAGGTCGATGCCACCGGACTCGCGGCAGGCTCCAGTTACTACTATCGCTTCACCTCAGGAACTTGGAAATCACCCGTAGGCCTAACCCGCACCCTTCCAGCTTCCAACGTGAGCAGCGTTAAGTTTGCGGTGTTCTCCTGCACCCTGTATTCCGCCGGCTATTTCAATGCTTACGATGATGCATTGCGTTCCGGCGCCCAATACGCCGTGCACCTCGGTGACTACGTCTATGAATATGCCGCAGACCCCGCCAAGTTTGGCAATTCCAACGCTGTGGCGTTGGGACGTGTTACAGCGCCTGCCAATGAAATCGTGACGATTGACGATTACCGCACCCGCTACGCCAAGTACCGTTCGGATCCCAATCTCAAAGCCTTGCATGCCGCCATGCCTTGGATCACCGTCTGGGACGACCACGAATTTGCCAACAACGCGTGGGTCGATGGCGCTGAAAACCATAACAACGCGACGCAAGGTCCCTGGGCTGCCCGCAAGGCCAACGCTGCGCAGGCCTACAACGAATGGATGCCTATCCGCCTTCCGGATGCCGCAAATTTGTTGAAGATTTACCGTCGTTTTGACTTCGGCAACATCTTCACTTTGCACATGGTGGACACCCGCATTGAGGGTCGCGCAAAACAGTATGACGCCTACGGAGACGCCGATGGTGGTTTGACTCGCTATGCCACAGCACTGACCAGTGGCACCGATGCGGCCCATCCGATGATGAGTGCGGCACAACAAAGCTGGCTTACCACTGGTACCGCTGCGTCCACTGCCACTTGGCAAGTCATGGGCAACCAAGACATCATGGCGCGCATGTGGTTTCCAGTGAGCGTGTTGCAGGCAAACGCTGTGGCTTTGGCCAACCCCACCCCAGCCAATTCACAAGCGGTTAGCACCGCAATTACCGCGTTTTTGACAGCCAAAGCGACCCCTTTGGCCTACCGCAGTCCTACCCAAATTGCCTTGTTGGACACAACGATCAATCCCCGCATGCCCTACAACCTGGATTCGTGGGACGGTTACCCCATTCAGCGGGAGACCATTCTTCAAACCATCCGCGGCCAGGGCAAGAAGCTGGTGACGCTTTCTGGCGACTCGCACAACGCCTGGTTTGCCAACCTGACGACCCTTGCTGGTGTGAAAGTGGGTGTTGAATTTGCGGGAAGCTCGGTCACCTCGCCTGGCTTCGAAAGTGCAGGCTTAGGTGGCCTAGCGAGCTCTTTGGACGGTACTGCAATCGCCCCCGGAACCTATGGAACCGGCTTGGGCTTGGTGGACGACCTCAATTACGCCGACACCATTCGCCGGGGCTACTTGCTGATGACTGCGACAGCGGCGTCGATCAAAGGCGAATACGTGTTTGTGGACACGATTGCGTCCACGACGTACACCCCCACCGTTGGCAAGACCGTCACCGTCAGTGCGACGGACCTGTCAGTGAGTTACGCCTGATCGCGTTTTTAAAAACGTTCGTGCGCGCCCAGGAAGCGCCACTGGCCCGGCGCTACTTCACCCAAACCCACGCGGCCGAGGCGAATGCGGCGCAGGCCGACCAGGGTCAGCCCCGCGACGTCGCAGAGATAGGCGGCCAAACCGGGGTGCGCACCTTTGACCGCGATGCGCAGCTTGCTGCCCTGCGGCCCCGAACTGCTGACGCTCACTTTGGTGGGCGGCAAGTTGTGGCGCGGGTCGCGCAGCGCCCGTTCGATCGGCAACAGCGCCTCCGGCGTGACTTCGCCTTGCACCTCTGCAATCAGTTCATGCTCCATGACGGCCATGTCCTCGGTCAGCTTGCGCTGGGTGCGCCAGTCCTGGGTAAACACGATCAAGCCGCTGGCGCCGGTTTCCAGTTCCACGCTGGCCTCCAGACCGGTGAAATGGCGTTTGAGCACCCTCGTGTCGCCGGCATCTTGCGGGCTGCGGTTGGCGGGCGTGAGCAATTCCCGCGCGGTGTGCACCTTGGGCTTTTTGCCTTTGTAGTGGGGGCTGGGGATGGGCGCCTCTGTCACGCCGTCCAGCCAGTTGGCTGGCTTGTTCAGTACCAAGGTGATGGCGCTGAGGTTGAGCAGGCTGGCCTCCGGGTCCACCGTCACCGCTTGTTGCTGCACCCGAAAAGGGGGGTCTTCGACTACCACACCGTCCACGCGCACAAAGCCACCTTCGATGTACTGCTCGGCCTCGCTGCGCGAGCAGCCCAGCATTTGCGCAACGCGCTTGGCTAACCGTTCTCCCTCGGGCGCTTCCGCAACTGGGCGGCTCATGCTTGAGCCCCGCTCGACTGCAGCCATTGAATGTGTTCTACATGGGCCAACAGCGAGCGTTTGGCCACCGGCCACAGTCGGGGGTCCACATCGTCATAGGCCAGCGGCAGCCATTGGTCGGGGTCGCCATTCGGGTTCGCGTGCATGACGGCGGCAATCTTGGCTTCGCGGTTCAGGCGGTGCGCCTTGAGGTGCGCGATCGCACCCAACGCGTTCGGCAGGGGATGGCCGTGGGCGGGGAGGATGAACTCCACCTTGTGTTCGACGCACTGCTGGTGCAGCACATCCAGCGAATCCAGGTAGTGCCCCATATTGCCATCGGGCGGATCAATCACCGTGGTGCTGCCGTTGAGGATGTGGTCGCCAGAAAACAGCAAGCCGTCTTCTTCGAGCAGCAGGCACACATGGTTGGCCGCATGGCCCGGCGTGTGGATGGCAAGCAGCGTATGGCAGTCGGCGCCTTCGGTCGTGGGCGAGAGCGTCAGGCGCTGGCCGTGTGCCAAGGTGGCGTCCGGCACAAATTGGCTGTTGGCGCGTGCGGTGGGCGCAGATGCCAAGCCCCACACCGCCACGGCCACTCCCGCCCCTTCGCACAAGGCTTGCAGTGGCTTGGCACCAGGCGAGTGGTCGGGGTGCGAGTGGGTGCAGACGATCATTTTCAGGTTGCCACCACTGCCATCGGGATGGGTGGCCGCCGCCCACATACGCGTCACGTGGTCGGCATCTGCCGGGCCGGGGTCAATCGCAATAAAGCCGGTGTCCGGGTCGCCCACCAGGTAGCTGTTGGTGCCGGGGCCGGTCATGAAACCCGGGTTGGGGGCGGTCAGGCGCAGCACATTGCGCAGCAGTGCAACGGGCGTCTGGCTTTGCCAGTCAGCGGGCGAGGGCAGAGGCCCGGCGGAGGAGTCAATAATTTGGGTCAATCGGGGCATGCGGCCATTTTGCAGGCAAAAGCCGCGCCGATTGATAATCGAGCCTATGCGAATCCCGTTTACCAAAATGCAAGGCGCTGGCAACGACTTTGTCGTGCTGGACGAAACCGGCGGCTCCCTGGGGCTCACCGCAGCGCACTACCGCTTTTTGGGCGACCGCCACTTTGGCGTGGGCGCCGA
>CAIWRE010000515.1 GCA_903914985.1 uncultured beta proteobacterium
AGGTGGACTCCAGCGTACCGAGCAGGGGCGCCAGGATGTTGTCCTCCACCTTCATTTGATAGTGCGTGGTGTCGCGCCGCAGCACAGCGTGCGGGCCACCGGTGCCTTGCTCGGCCAAGGGCTCGTCGCTGTACAGATTGCGCATGCGCACATCCAGCGGATCCAGCCCCAGGTGGCGTGCCACGTCGCCCAAAATCGCCTCAATCACGACCACACCCTGCGGCCCGCCGAAGCCGCGAAACGCGGTGTGGCTCTGGGTGTTGGTTTTGCAGCGGTAGGACGCAATGGAGACGTTCTCCAGGTAGTAGGCGTTGTCACTGTGAAATACGGCGCGGTCCGCCACCGGGCCGGACAGATCCGCGCTGAAACCGCAGTTGGCGGCCATCATCAGGTCCAAAGCAGTCAGGCGTCCCGTCGCGTCAAAACCGGCGGTGTATTCATAAGCAAACGGATGGCGTTTGCCGGTGACCATGAAGTCGTCGTCGCGGTCGAGCCGCAGTTTGACTGGCGCTTTGAACTTGTGCGCGGCCACCGCGGCCCACACCGCCACATGACCCGCTTGCGTTTCTTTGCCGCCAAAGCCACCGCCCATGCGTCGGCATTCCACCCGCACCGCGTGGTTGCTCAGGCCCAGCGCATGCGCCACCCAGTGCTGCACTTCGCCCGGGTGCTGGGTGCTGCTGTAGACCGACCACTGGCCCTGGGCATGGGGCACGGCGTAGGCCACCTGACCCTCCAGATAAAAGTGTTCCTGACCGCCGACTTCCAGCGTGCCTTTCAAGACATGGGCTGCGCTGGCCATGCCTTTTTGCAGGTCGCCCCGGCTGACATGCACGGGTGGCAGAACAAAGCTTTTGGCAGCCAGGGCGTCCTGGACCGTCAGGATGGCGGGCAGGGCATCGATCTGCAGAGCGACCTTGCGCGCTGCTCTGCGGGCCTGCATTACGGTTTTTGCTACGACCAGGCCGATGACCTGGCCCACGTGCTGCACCGTATCGATGGCGAACACCGGCTCGTCACCGGCGAATGCGGCCAGCATGGGGTCACCTGGCACATCGGCGCTCAGCACCATGCCCACCACACCTTCCATGGGCAAGGCAGCGCGGGCATCCACGCCCCGCAGATGGCCGTGGGCTTGCGTGGACAGGATGGGTGCTGCATGCAGCGTGCCGCGCAATTCGGGCATGTCGTCAATGTAGGTAGCCGCACCGGCCACCTGGGCCAATGCGCTTTCGTGGGCTACCGTGCGGCCACTCGCCGCTGGGGCCATGGCGGGACTGATTTCAGTGTGCTTCATGGCTGGACGGCCTCCAGGTCAGATTCGGTGAGGGCGTGCAGGTCGGCCAGCGGCGTGCCCTGGCTTTCCAGCCAGAAGCGCCAAAGCAGGTTGCCCAAGACCTCGCTGCGGTAGGCGCTGCTGGCGCGCATGTCGGATATCGGCGCAAATTCGCCACGCAAGGCGGCCATCGCCGCGCGCACAGTGGACGCATTCCAGTTGTGCCCCAACAGTGCAGCTTGGGTTGCCCGCGCTCGCACCGGCGTCGCTGCTACACCTCCGACACCGATCGATGCGCTGACGACACGGCCGCCTTCGAGCACTACTTGTAGCGCCAGGCAGACGGCGGAAATGTCGTCTTCGAAGCGTTTAGAAATTTTGTACACCCGGCAGAACTCGCCGCTGCTCAGCGGGCCTCTGCGCTTGGTCTTGGGCGTTGGCGAGGGCTTGGGCACCTTGATCCAACCCAGCACTTCATCAGGGCGCAGTGCTGTTTTGCGGTACCCCAGGTACAGGTCTTCCAAGGGCATTTCGCGGTAACCGGCGGTGCTGGCCAGCACCACGTGGGCACCCAGGGCAATCAACAATGGCATGGAGTCGCCGATCGGGGAGCCGTTGGCCACATTGCCGCCCAGCGTGCCGGCATTCCGCACCGGCAAACCGGCAAAGCACTGCGCAAAGCTCTGGAGTGCAGGGCGTTGCGCCACCAAAGCCGCAAAGGCGTCACTCAGGCTGACGGCAGCGCCGATGGCGATGTGGTGCGGGTAATCGTCCATCTCACGCAACTCGCTGACGCGGGTGACGTCCAGCACCTGGGCAAAGTCGCGGTGCTGCTTGGTGATCCACAGTCCTACATCGGTACAGCCGGCAACCAGTTGCGCCTGAGGGTGCGCTTTGCGCAGGGCCAGGAGTTCGGACAGATCGGTGGGTGCGGCATACGGCGCAGGCAACGGCTTAGCCTTGCGGGTGGAAGGCGCAAGCGCCTGGTGTTCGGCCTGCGCCACCTGCGCCAGCGCCTTCAAGCCGCTGCGCACCGCGCTTGTGTCCAGCCGCCTGCGTGGCGCCTGCGCCATGGCCACAGCTGCGTCCAGGATGGGACGGTAGCCGGTGCAGCGGCACAAATTGCCCGACAGGGCATGGGATGCCCGCTCGCGGTCGATGGCGCGGGGCGGGTGCTGCTCTGACAAGGCGGCCAGGCTCATCACAAACCCGGGCGTGCAAAAGCCGCATTGCGAGCCGTGGCATTGCGCCATCGCGGTTTGGGCCGGGTGCAGGCTGCCATCGGATGCGGCCAGGTCTTCCACGGTCCACAGCGCCATACCGTTCACCGAATGCGCCAGCTTGATACAGCTGTTAACAGCGCGGGTTTGTAGCTTGCCGTTCTGCAACTCGCCGACGACCACCGTGCAGGCGCCGCAGTCGCCCTCGCCGCAGCCTTCCTTGGTGCCGGTCAGGTGCAAATCTTCACGCAGCACTTCCAGCAGCGTTCGCGTGGGCGATACGTGGGTGAGCGTGAGCACCTGTCCGCCCTTGAGAAAACGTATCGGCTTGCAAATTGCTTGAGAGTCCATTCAACAGGTCCTTAGTGCATCAAATTGGTGCAAGGGTAAATCAGGTCTAGATCGCCGCGCACAAGCCGTTAGCATACGCATACATTCCAATTTGATAACTCACTGTTGCGTCTTTTCCTCAAATATCCGCATGCACGCCCCCCGCCTTCAACTCTCCGGTATCACCAAAGCCTACCCCGGCGTGGTCGCTAACAGTGAAGTGTCGCTCACCGTCCTGCCCGGCCAAATTCATGCGGTGCTGGGCGAGAACGGCGCCGGCAAGTCCACCCTGATGAAAATCATCTACGGCTCGGTCAAGCCCGACGCCGGCCAAATCGCCTTCAATGGCCAGATAACGCACATCCGCAACCCCAACGAGGCGCGGGCCCTGGGCATCAGCATGGTGTTCCAGCATTTCAACCTGTTTGACACGATTACGGTGGCGGAAAACGTCTGGCTCGGCCTGGACAAAAGCATTAGCCTGCAAGAAGTGACCGACGGCATCCAAGAAAAAGCTGCACGTTACGGTCTGGACATTGATCCGGCGCGCCCGGTGCACACCCTGGGCGTGGGCGAAATGCAGCGGGTGGAAATCATCCGCGCCTTGCTCACCAATCCGCAGTTGCTGATTCTGGACGAGCCCACCTCGGTGCTGACCCCCCAAGCCGTCGAAAAATTGTTTGTGGTGTTGCGCCAACTGGCTGCCGAGGGCTGCAGCATTTTGTACATCAGCCACAAATTGCACGAAATTCGCGCGCTGTGCACCGCGTGCACTGTCCTGCGCGGTGGCAAGGTGACCGGCGTCTGCAACCCGGCCAAAGAGACCAATGCGTCGCTGTCGCGCTTAATGATTGGCAGTGAGCCGCCAAATCTGGTGCACAACCCCCGCACGCCCGGCGAAGTTCGCTTGCTGGTCCGGCGCCTGAGTCTGCCGCGCGAAGAGCAGTTCGGTGTGGACCTTGACTCGATTGACCTGCAGGTGCGCGCCGGCGAGGTGGTGGGCATTGCGGGAGTTTCCGGCAACGGCCAAAAAGAGTTGCTGTATGCCTTGTCGGGCGAAGACTGCCGCGCGCCTGAGGGCAGCATCAGCATGGGTACCCACGACGTGTCGGCCCTGCATCCCGGTGCGCGTCGCAAACTGGGCTTGCACTTTGTGCCAGAGGAGCGCTTGGGGCGCGGCGCAGTGCCCACGCTCAGTCTGGCGCAAAACCTTTTGCTCACCCGCAATGAGGCGATCGCCGCACCCGGTTTTTTGGGCGGATGGCTCAAGCTGCATGCATTGGAAGCGCAGGCGCGGCGCATCATCGAGCGCTTCGGAGTCAAGGCCAACGGGCCCGGCGCGGCAGCGCGGTCGCTTTCAGGCGGCAACCTGCAGAAATACATCGTGGGCCGCGAAATTGACGCGCAGCCCAGCTTGTTCATCGTCTCCCAGCCGACCTGGGGCGTGGACGTGGGTGCGGCGGCACAAATTCGCGCGGCCATTCTGGCCTTGCGTGACGCGGGGTGTGCCGTCCTGGTGGTCAGCGAAGAGATTGAAGAACTGTTTGAAGTGTGCGATCGCTTGCATGTGATCGCCCATGGCAAGTTGTCGCCCTCGGTGGCGGCAGCCCAGACGACCCTGGAGAAAGTAGGCGAGTGGATGAGCGGTTTGTGGAGCGCAACATGATGTCTTGGAAACTCCAGGTTCGACCCCAAGCCTCGCGGCTCTGGACTTATGGCTCGCCCGTATTGGCGCTGGTGCTGACGGTATTGATTGGCGTAGTGCTCTTCATGCTTCTAGGGAAAGACCCCGTACGCGGCTTGCAGATGTTCTTTTGGGAGCCCATCAAAACCGGTTATGGATTGGGGGAGTTGGTGGTCAAATCCACGCCGCTGCTGCTGATTTCGCTGGGCTTGGCGGTTTCATTCCGCTCTAACGTGTGGAATATTGGCGCGGAGGGCCAATACATTCTGGGCGCGGTGGCCGCCAGTGGTGTGGCCCTGATGGCCGACAAAACCACCGGCGGTGGAATTGTGGTTTTGGTGATACTGGCGGGCATCCTTGGGGGCATGGTCTGGGCAGGGATCACGGCCTTGCTGCGGGACCGCTTCAATGCCAATGAAATCCTGGTCAGCCTGATGCTGGTCTACGTGGCGGTGCAATTGCTGGGGTATTTGGTGTCCGGCCCCTGGAAAGACCCGCAAGGCTACAACTTTCCCCAAACCCAAAATTTTGAAGCGGTCACCCGCATCCCCAAGCTGTTTTCCGGCTCGCGCATGAGCATTGGGGTGCTGTTTGCCTTGCTCGGAGTGGCCGGGGTGTGGGTGTTTTTGTTCCGCACGCGCGCTGGCTTTGCCCAGCAGGTGGGCGGTTTGGCACCTGCGGCAGCGCGTTACGCCGGGTTTTCCTCGCGCAAGGCACTTTGGACGGCGCTCCTGGTGTCCGGCGGATTTGCCGGTTTGGCAGGTGCTTTGGAGGTGGCCGGGCCGATCGGGCAGCTCACGCCTTATGTGCCAGCGGGCTACGGCTTTGCCGCCATCATCGTGGCCTATGTCGGGCGGTTGCACCCGGTGGGCCTGGTGTTTTCCAGCCTGTTGATGAGCATGTTTTACATCGGCGGCGAGCTGGCGCAATCCCGCATGGGCCTGCCCAAGTCGCTCACCGGCGTGTTCCAAGGCCTGCTCTTGTTTACTTTGCTGGCCTGTGACACCTTGGTGAACTACCGCCTGGTGCGCCAGGCCGGCGCCAAGTCTTAAGGAAGTTCAGCACCATGGAAACCTATGCGCTGTTAATCGCCGCCACGCTCAACGCCGGCACGGTGTTGGCTTTGGCCTCTTTGGGCCTTTTGATCAATGAAAAGGCGGGCATCGTCAATCTCGGTGCCGAAGGCATGATGCTGTGCGCTGCGATCGCCGGTTTTGCCACCGTGGTGCATACCGGCAGCGACAGCCTGGGCTTTGTTGCGGGCATGGCGGCGGGTGCCTTGATGGCCGCCGTCTTTGGCGGCCTGGTGATTTGGTTGAACACCAACCAATACGCTACCGGCCTGGCGCTCAGCCTGTTTGGCGGCGGCTTTTCGGCGTTTGCCGGTGTGAGCTACGTGCAGGAAAAAATGCCCGAGCGCCCCAGTTTTGCAATTCCTGGCCTGTCAGACATTCCATTGGTGGGGCCTGCGCTGTTCAGACACCACCCCTTGGTCTATCTGACCGTGCTTTTTGCCGCAGCCCTGGTTTGGTGGCTGTACCGCACCCGCGCGGGGCTGGTGCTGCGCAGTGTGGGTGAGCGGCCGGAGTCGGCCCACTCTTTGGGTTACCCCGTGCGTTGGATCCGTCTGGGCGCCGTGGTGGCCGGCGGCACACTGTGCGGTTTGGCCGGCGCCTACATTTCGATCATTTACACGCCCTTGTGGGTTGAAGGCATGGTCGCAGGCAAGGGCTGGATTGCGCTGGCGCTCACGACTTTCGCCACGTGGCGCCCGGGCCGCGTGCTGTTGGGCGCTTATCTGTTTGGTGGGGTGACCATGCTGCAGTTTCACCTGCAAGGCATCGGTGTCGACGTACCCAGCCAATTCCTGAGCATGTTGCCTTATGTTGCCACCATTGTGGTTTTGGCGCTGATTTCGCGCAATCCGGCATGGATTCGGATTAATATGCCCGCTTCCATCGGAAAACCGTTTTACCCTGGATCCTGATTTTTTAACCTTGACTTCACTCTTCACAAAGGAATTGAAATGACAGATGTGCAAAAACGTTCGCTGCTCAAGCTTGCAGCATTGACCGCGGTGGCAGCGGCCGCCTTGGTCGGCTGTGGCAAAAAAGAAGAGGCTGCTGCGCCTGCCGCCGCACCTGCTGCTGCCGCGGCACCCGCCAAAGCTGCTCCACTGAAGATTGCCTTTGCCTATGTAGGACCCGTGGGCGACGGCGGCTGGACTTTTGCACACGACAACGCGCGCAAGGCGCTTGAAAAAGAGTTTGGCGACAAGATCGCCACCAGTTTCGTGGAAAACGTGCCTGAGTCTGCGGACGCAGAGCGCGTGATCCGTGACATGGCCAGCCAAGGCAACAAGCTGATTTTCGGTACCACCTTCGGCTACATGGAAACCATGCTCAAAGTGGCTCCGGACTTCAAGGACGTGCACTTCGAGCACGCGACCGGTTACAAAACCGCCGACAACATGCGCACCTATGACAGCCGCACCTACGAAGGCGC
>CAIWRE010000516.1 GCA_903914985.1 uncultured beta proteobacterium
CCAGTTCGCGTTCCACCTCATCCAAAATATCGAGCGGGTCGCGCACCTCGCGGTCCATTTTGTTCACAAAGGTGATGATGGGCGTGTTGCGCTGGCGGCACACCTCAATGAGGCGGCGGGTTTGCGACTCCACGCCGTTGGCCGCGTCAATCACCATCAGGGCCGAATCTACAGCGGTGAGCACGCGGTAGGTGTCTTCAGAAAAGTCTTTGTGGCCCGGGGTGTCCAGCAAGTTGATGACGTGGTCGCGGTATTGCATTTGCATCACCGAGGAGGCCACCGAAATGCCGCGCTGCTTTTCAATTTCCATCCAGTCGCTGGTGGCGTGGCGGCTGGCCTTGCGCGCCTTGACCGAGCCCGCAATTTGAATGGCCCCCGAAAACAGCAAGAGTTTTTCGGTCAGGGTGGTTTTGCCAGCGTCCGGGTGAGAAATGATGGCAAAGGTGCGCCTGCGGTGGGTTTCGGATGTAAGGGACATGAATTCGGGGTTATGCACGGGATGGAACAACCCGGCCTTGCGCAAAGCTTAGAATTATGACTTCCGAGGAGCGTTGCAGTTCACACGCAAGTGAATGAGGCTCGGAATCGTTCATCCGCCCAACGACGCTCACCCACTGATCTGTGAGGTGAGTTGTCCTTTTCGGCTTAACTTCAGCTCAGTGGCATTCAGATTTTTTATTTGGAGTGAGCCATGAGCGCATTGAAACCTGTTCCTAAGTTTGAAGACTACAAAATTGCCGATCTGAGCTTGGCTCAGTGGGGCCGTAAAGAAATTGCCATTGCCGAGACCGAAATGCCCGGTTTGATGGCCATACGTGAAGAGTTTGCCAAAGCGCAGCCCCTTAAAGGCGCACGCATCACCGGCTCATTGCACATGACCATCCAAACCGCGGTGTTGGTGGAAACCTTGCAGTCTTTAGGTGCCGATGTGCGCTGGGCTTCTTGCAATATCTTTTCTACCCAAGACCATGCTGCGGCCGCTTTGGTAGCGCAAGGCACACCCGTGTTTGCATACAAAGGCGAGTCTTTGGACGACTACTGGGATTACACCCACCGCATTTTTGAATTTGGCTCCAAAGGTTCTAAAACCGAAGGTCCCAACATGATTTTGGATGACGGTGGCGACGCCACCTTGCTGATGCACCTGGGTGCCAAGGCCGAAAAAGACATCAAAGTGCTTTCCAAGCCCGGTAGCGAGGAAGAAATTTGCTTGTTCAAAGCCATTAAGGCTCAGCTCAAGCTGGACCCCACCTGGTACAGCCGCCGCCTGAAAAACATCATCGGCGTGACCGAAGAAACCACCACCGGCGTGCTGCGTTTGAACGAAATGTCTGAAAAAGGCACCTTGGCCTTCCGCGCCATCAACGTGAACGACTCAGTCACCAAGAGCAAGTTCGACAACCTGTACGGTTGCCGTGAATCGCTGGTGGACGGCATCAAGCGCGCTACCGACGTGATGATCGCCGGCAAAGTGGCCTGTGTCGCCGGTTTCGGTGACGTGGGCAAGGGCTCCGCCCAGGCACTGCGTGCTTTGTCCGCACAAGTTTGGGTGACCGAGATCGACCCCATCAACGCCCTGCAAGCCGCCATGGAAGGCTACAAGGTCGTGACCATGGAATACGCTGCCGACAAGGCCGACATTTTTGTGACCACCACAGGCAACAAGAACGTCATCACCTACAAGCACATGGACGCGATGAAGGACCAGGCCATCGTTTGCAACATCGGGCACTTTGACAATGAAATTGATGTCGCCTCCTTGTCAAAGTGCAAGTGGGAAGAGATCAAGCCCCAGGTTGATCACGTCATCTTCCCCAAGAAGGGCAAGAAAGAAGAAAAACGCATCATCCTGTTGGCCAAGGGCCGGCTGGTGAACCTGGGTTGCGGCACCGGCCACCCCAGCTTTGTAATGTCTTCCAGTTTCGCGAACCAGACCATTGCGCAAATCGAACTGTTTACCAAG
Source organism: uncultured beta proteobacterium (assembly GCA_903914985.1). GTDB lineage: Bacteria > Pseudomonadota > Gammaproteobacteria > Burkholderiales > Burkholderiaceae_C > Allorhodoferax. Next base: position 1,964 of record CAIWRE010000516.1, read on the forward strand.
CCCAAGGAATACAAGTCCGGCAAGGTCTATGTGTTGCCCAAGCATCTGGACGAAAAAGTAGCCCGTCTGCACCTCAAGAAAGTCGGCGCCATGCTGACCGAATTGACCGACGAGCAGGCTGCTTACATTGGCGTCAGCAAAGCCGGCCCCTACAAGAAAGACACCTACCGCTATTAAGCGGAAGGCACAGAAGCAAACCGGATGCGAATAGACCAATTGCTGGTACAGCGCGGGCTGGCCAGCACCCGCTCACAAGCCCAAAGGCTGATAGCCAATGGCGTGGAGTGGAACCAAGGTGATAACTGGAAACGCATCGCTAAAAACGGCGATGAGATTCCGGACAGCGCCGCGGTGCGATTGCTGGATGACTCTGAGGCACGCTACGTTTCACGCGGCGGCCTCAAACTGGAAGCAGCGCTGAAAAAAGTGGGTCTATCGGTAGACGGGTTTGCCTGCCTGGATGTCGGTCAATCGACCGGCGGGTTTACAGATTGTCTGTTGCAGCAGGGTGCCAGGTCGGTCGTGGGTGTAGATGTGGGAAGTGCGCAATTGCACCCCAAACTACGCAGCGACCCCCGGGTGCTCTGCGTGGAGAAGGTGAATGCGCGTGCGCTTACAGCAGAAGATCTGCTTGCAGCGTACGAAGAAAGCACCGGCGAGGATGGGCTTTTTGATGAGGACGATTCAGTGGAGGATGAAGATGCGGAAGAACCCGTGTCGGAATTTGCCCCACCGTTTGACCTCGTCGTGGCCGATCTTTCATTTATCTCTCAGACACTGGTATTGCCCGCTGTGGTGCCTCTGCTTAAAGCCGGTGGCACGCTGTTGACTCTGGTGAAACCCCAGTTTGAATTGCAGCCCGGCCAAGTCGGCAAAGGCGGCATTGTCAAAGACCCGGCTATGTATGTCATCGTGGAGCAGCGTTTGCGCGAAGCATGTGCTGCTCTGGGATTGACCGTGACTGCGTGGTTCGATTCGCCCATTGAAGGTGGCGACGGTAACCGCGAATTCTTTATTTGCGCCAAACAAACGGCGTAGTGTGGACCGGTGCAGCCAACGCTGTACGCGGTGCGTTAGGAGAAAAGTCATGTCTGTTAAACAGCGTGTTCCCTTGAGTCTGGAATTCTTCCCGGCTAAAAATGCGGAGATTGCCACCAGGATGGCGGGTATCCGTAAAGACTTGTATGTGCTGAACCCTGAGTTCTGCTCGGTCACTTTCGGCGCCGGTGGCACCACCCAGGAAGGCACTCTCAGTGCCTTGCGTGAGATGGTGGCCGAAGGCATGTCGGCTGCCTCCCATTTGTCCTGTATCGGTGCCACCAAGGCGTCCATCCGCGAGCACCTGGTGCAACTGAAAGCGATGGGCGTGAAGCGCATCGTGGCGTTGCGCGGTGACTTGCCCAGCGGCTACGGCATTGCCGGCGATTTTGCGCACGGCAGCGATCTGGTGCGTTTTATCCGCGAGGAAACCGGCAACTATTTCTCGATTGAAGTGGCGGCTTATCCAGAGGTGCATCCGCA
>CAIWRE010000517.1 GCA_903914985.1 uncultured beta proteobacterium
CAATACAGAGCTCATGCGCCGTGCCCGCCTGGGCCGCGCCGATCCGCTGCTGCTGGTGGCCGAGCGCCAAACGGCGGGGCGTGGCCGCCTGGGCCGCACCTGGAGCAGCCATGGCGAAGGCCAAGCCCCCGAGCCCCATGCCTCATTGACCTTTTCTTTGGGCTTGCCGCTGGCACCAAGCGATTGGTCGGGCCTGTCGCTGGCCGTGGGCCTGGCGGTGGCAAGCAGCCTGCACGCCGATGTGCAACTCAAGTGGCCCAACGATTTGTGGGTCGCAGGCCGCAAGCTCGGCGGTATCCTGATAGAGACGGTGACTGTGGCGGATGTGCGCTACGCAGTCATTGGGATCGGCCTCAACATCAGACTGCCGGTTGAGCAGGACTTGCGCACCCCCGCCGCTGCACTGCGCGAGTTGCTGCCCGAGGTCAATGCTGCGCAGGCATTGGCGCGCATGGCAATGCCGGTGGTGCGGACCGTGCTGCGCTTTGCAAGCACGGGCTTTGCCCCCTTGCGCAAGGCCTACCAATCGCGCGATATTCTGCTTGGGCGTGAAGTGGTTTGCACAGATGGCACCGAAGGTGTGGCGTGTGGTGTGGACGAGGGCGGTGCCCTGATGCTGCAGACTGCGCAGGGCTTGCAAAAAATCAGCAGCGCCGAGGTCAGCGTGCGGCCGCGGGCCCCTGTTATGAAAGGACACTAAGGCCATGGCTCCAATTCGCTCTCTGTCTCGCCACTGGCGCACCGCTTGTACCCAGGTGCCCAGGCTGCCCGCCTTGTTGCTGCTCACCGTATTGAATTTGGGCTACTTTGCCTGGTCGCACCAGGGCGCTGTTGCCCGACATGCCTTGGTGCCATCGGAGATCAGCCCTGCGTCCATCGTGACGATGACACGCCAGGAGGGTCAACGCCTGCAGTCCCAGTCCGCAGGGGTTTCGGCCAAACGTTCCAAAACCCCATCAACCATGCTGCTGGAATACGAAGACGCGCCAGCCAGAGCCATCGCCCCAGACCGCTAGGTCACAGGGCTGAGCCCTCACTTAACCGTTGAGCACACTAAAGCGCACCGTAAAGCACGCACCGGGCGGTATTTGGCCTGGGCGGCTGTCCTCCACGGACACGGTAGCGCGGTGTTGATGGGCGATTTCCAGCACGATGGGCAAACCCAGGCCGGAGCCATCCGCTTCGTTGCCCAGCGCCCGGTAAAAGGGCTGAAACACCAGGTCCCGCTCGGCAGCCGGCACGCCCGGGCCGGTGTCTTCCACCTGCAGCACCAGCGCACCGCTGAAAGGGTCGACCAACACGCGCACGGTGATCATGGCTTGCTTGTCGGGGCGTGGCAACGTGTAGTTGATGGCGTTGTCCACCAGGTTGCGCACCATTTCCTGCAGCAGCGTGCCATTTCCTTGTAGTACCACGCCATCGGTGTCGGGTTGCGCACCTTCGTAGCCAATGTCTATCTGCTTTTCCACCGCGCGCGGCACGCAGTCTCGCACCACGTCCATGGTCAACCGTGCCAGGTTACAGGGCTGGTGCGCGAGCACCGCTGCACTGCTCTCCGCCCGTGCCAGGGCCAGCAATTGGTTCACTGTGTGGGTGGCGCGGATGCTGGAGCGTCCGATGTGGCGCAGTGACTGTTTGAGCTCATCGGCGCTGGCACCCTGGCGTTGTGCCAGGTCGGCCTGCATGCGCAGCCCGGCCAGCGGTGTTTTGAGCTGGTGCGCGGCATCGGCCAAAAATCTTTTTTGGGTGGAAATCGAGTCTTTGAGGCGCAGCAACAAATCGTTGACGGAGGACACCAGCGGTGCGACTTCCAAAGGAACCGCCTCCACATCCAGCGGGCTCAGATCATCCGGGCTGCGCGCTCGTATGCGTTCTTCCAGCCGGTTTAGCGGCCGGATAGCCTGCGCCAGCGCCAGCCAAACCAGCAACACCGCCAGTGGCAGGATCACAAACTGCGGCAGCATCACGCCTTTGACAATTTCCGTGGCCAGCACGGAGCGCTTGTCCATGGTTTCGGCCACTTGCACCAATGCCGGACCGCTGTTGGGCAACTCCAAGCGCACCCACATATAGGCCACCTTCAGATCCTGGCCGCGCAATTGCACTTCGCGCAGCCGCACTTCGCCCGCCGGCGCGCGGTCATCGTCAGGCGGTGCTGGCAGCGCTTTCTCGCCGCTTAAAAACTCGCCCTTCGGGCCTATCACCTGGTAGTAGACGGTGTCGGTTTCGTCGGCCCGCAGTAATTCGCGCGCGGGCTGGGGCAAGGTGAATTGGACCGTGTTGCGTTGCACTGTGATCAGCTGCGCCAGCGCGACTACGTTGAATTCCAGCGCGCGGTCAAAAGGTTTACCGGCAATGCCTTGGGCCACCAGCCAGGTCAGCACCAGCGTCACGGGCCAGAGCAACAAAATGGGCGTGAGCATCCAATCCAGAATCTCGCCAAACAGCGAGCGCTGCTCACGCTGGAAAAGTTTCATCTAGCTCTGAATCTTTTCCAGGCAATAGCCCAGCCCCCGCACCGTGGCGATGCGGATCGGGCCTTTTTCGATCTTTTTGCGCAGGCGGTGAATGTAGACCTCGATGGCGTTGTTGCTCACCTCTTCGCCCCACTCGCACAGACGCTCCACCAACTGGTCTTTGCTGACCAGGCGACCGGTACGTTGCAATAGCACTTCTAACAGTCCCAGTTCGCGGGCGGACAGCTCCACCATCTTGCCGTCAATCGTGGCCACGCGGCCGGACTGGTCGTAGGTCAGCGGGCCGTGCTTGATGTTGCTGCTGGTGGCTCCCATGCCACGACGCACCAGCGCGCGGGCCCGGGCTTCGAGTTCTTGCAGGCTGAAAGGCTTGGCCATGTAGTCGTCGGCACCGTAGTCCAGGCCTTTGACGCGCTCCTCCACACTGTCGGCAGCCGTCAAAATCAAGACAGGCAGCGAGGAGCCGCGTGCACGCAGGCGTTTGAGTACGTCCAGCCCATGCATTTTGGGCAGGCCCAGGTCCAAAATCAGCAAATCGAATTCGGTGTTGGTCATCAGGGCCGCGTCGGCCTCCGTGCCACTGGCCACGTGGTCAACGGCAGCACCGGCGCTGCGCAGGGCGCGCAACAGGCCGTCGGCCAGTACCTGGTCGTCTTCGGCGATCAAAATCCGCATACGAGAGTCTCCTGCGCTGGGCGCTTTGTGTTGTTCGTCGTAACTGACAAACCATTCTAGGTGCGCGCCCCGCAGCATCTGCCCCTGCTTTCTAGG
>CAIWRE010000518.1 GCA_903914985.1 uncultured beta proteobacterium
CTGGCGCAAGGCGGTTGGTGGCTCATAGTCGGTTTTATGCTGACTTTGTCCATTTTGCTGTGGTGGGCCCGCACCTATCGCCGGGCGCGCCAGCTGGGTTTGGGGACGCACGTCGCCTGGGCTTTTGCCGCTGCAATATGGCTGTATCTGGTGTGCGGATTGTTCCGCCCCATCATGATGGGCAGTTGGTCTGAGGCAGTGCCGTTTGGAATATTTCCGCACCTCGACTGGGTTTCCGCGCTTTCATTGCGCCACGGGAACTTGTTCTATAACCCCTTCCACGCACTTTCCATTGTTTTCCTCTACGGATCGGTGCTGCTTTTTGCGATGCACGGAGCCACTATCCTGGCGGTCAGCCAGTATGGCGGTGAGCGTGAGATTGAGCAAATTGTGGACCGGGGAACTGCGTCTGAACGTGCGGCCCTTTTCTGGCGCTGGACCATGGGATTTAACGCAACGATGGAGTCGATTCACCGTTGGGCCTGGTGGTTTGCGGTGTTGTGCCCCTTGGTGGGTGGCATTGGAATTTTGCTCACCGGTACGGTGGTGGATAACTGGTACCTGTGGTCGGTGAAACACCATGTGGTGCCTGCCTACCCCCTGGGTAGCCCGGTGGTTGTCGATCCAGCACTCTTGGGAGCAAAGCCATGAAATTGACGACAAAATTGGGTCTCACACTGCTTGCCCCCTTGTTGTTGAGCCTGTTGACGGGGTGTGAACGCCCGCCCATAGACACGGTACAAACCGGCTTTCGCGGTACAGGCATGGAGCAGGTATACAACCCCCGCACGCTGCTTAAGCAGGCATCCTTGAATCAAGCACCTGCTCCTGCGGAGGCCGCCGCAGCCGACGGCCCGAAAGCGAGCCAGGTGTACCAGAATGTGCAAGTGCTCGGTGATTTGAGTGTTGCGCAGTTCAGCCGCCATATGGCTTCGATTACGCAATGGGTGGCTCCCGATGCGGGATGTGCCTATTGCCACAATACGGAGAACTTTGCCGATGATGGCAAGTACACCAAAGTGGTGGCAAGGCGCATGATCCAAATGACGCAACGTGTCAACCAGGACTGGAAAACCCACGTGGCGGATACGGGCGTGACCTGCTACACCTGTCACCGCGGTAACCATATTCCTGCCAATGTATGGTTTGCGCCGAAAGACCGCAAAAACGCCAACAGTGCGCTGGGTGACTTGGCCGGTCAGAACATCGCTACCAAGGAGGCGGGACTGACTTCGCTGCCTTTTGACCCCTTCACTCCGTACCTCAAAGATGCGGCTGCGATCCGGGTGAATGGCAATGAGGCCATGGCTGGCGTAGGTGCTTATGCCAATCGTGCCTCGCTCAAGCAAACCGAGCACACCTATTCGCTCATGGTGCACATGTCGGAATCCTTGGGCGTGAACTGCACGTATTGTCACAACACCCGTGCCTTCCAGTCTTGGGAAGAGTCACGCCCCCAAAGGGTGACCGCGTGGCATGGTATTCGAATGGCACGTGAGCTGAACAACGACTACATGAATGGTTTGACGGACAAGTTCCCGGCCGAGCGCTTAGGGCCCAAGGGCGACGTGGCAAAGGTCAATTGCACCACTTGCCACCAAGGTGCCTACAAGCCTTTGTACGGTGCTGCGATGGCCAAGGATTACCCAGAGTTGCAAGCTTTGGCCAAGCCCTGAATTCAGCATGCATCAAGGCCTCCACACGCAGCGGTGGGGGCCTTTTTTATTGGAGTTGGCAAATGACAGCGGCGTCAGTGGCGAACCGGAGTGACCAGACCATTGTGGTGGTACTGGCTGACATTGCGCCCGTATCGCGCCTGTGGGGATGGGCGCGTATTGTCAAGGGTCCGCAGTCTTTGCTGGCACTTGATGGCGTGCGTTTTGCCAAAGTCTTGGGCAGTGGCTATGAAGGCGGCTTTGGACTCAGGCCGAGCAGCTCCCGCCACGGATTGTTCCTGGTTTTCCATACCGCCCTGGCGGCGCGTGACTTTTTGGCCCATTCGGAATTGATGCAGTCGTACCGGGAACGTGCGCGTGAGCTGTGCCTGTTGACCTTGCGAACCTGGTCCTGCCGGGGAAGCTGGGACGGGACGGCCTTGGACCTGGCGACCGAGCCGCCTGCTGGCGGCCCGATTGCCGCGCTGACCCGCGCCTCGATCCAAGTGCGCAAGGCATCCGCGTTTTGGAACCATGCACCGCCTTCGCAAGCAGCGCTTGCCGGGGTGCCTGGTATTCAACTGGCCGTTGGCCTGGGTGAAGCGCCCTTTCTTCGCCAGGCGACCTTTACGGTATGGGATAGCGTTCAGCACATGGATGCCTACGCACGCAGCGGCGCGCATTTGGAAGCGATCAAGGCTGCGGCGGAACACCAGTATTTTTCAGAAAGTATGTTTGCGCGCTTCGTACCCGTGTCCATAGAAGGCCGCTGGAAAGACCGATCCTATGGTTGATCCCTTGCGCGCTCGGCGCGTGGTCGTGGTGGGTGCCGGTGTGGGGGGGCTGTGCAGCGCATTGGTTCTGGCACACCGTGGTTTGGACGTCACGCTGGTTGAGGCGGCTGCGACTCCCGGTGGAAAGATCCGCCAAACGATGGTTGATGGTGTCGGTATCGACGCCGGCCCCACCGTTTTCACGATGCGCTGGGTGCTCGAGCAAATGTTGGCCGAAATAGGCACGTCGCTGGCCGATACCTTGACTTTGGAGCCTATCGGTGTGCTGGCCCGCCATGCCTGGCGCGGTACGGACCAGCATCTGGACTTGCTGGCCGACACGGCCCACAGTGCGGACGCCATCGCCCGGTTCAGCAGCCCGCAGGAGGGTCAACGCTTCCTGGGCTTTTGCCGGCAAACCCGGGCTTTGTACGCCGCACTGGAAAAGCCCTACATCCGAAGCGAGCGTCCCACCTTGTTGAGCATGGTCGGCGACCTGGGCCTCGGGGGGCTTGCGACATTGGCGGGACTCGGACCGTTTGCGAGTTTGTGGAGCAGTCTGGGCCGGCATTTCCATGACCCACGGCTGCAGCAACTTTTCGGCCGCTACGCCACCTACTGTGGCTCCTCACCATGGTCTTCGCCCGCCACTCTGATGTTGGTGGCGCAAGTGGAGCTCGATGGTGTCTGGTCGGTTAAAGGCGGGATGCTCGCCGTGGCGCAAGCGCTGGCGGACGTGGGCGTGAAGCACGGGGTGCAGGCGCGCTACGGACAGACCTGCAGCCGAATATTGCTCGACAAGGGGCGGGTCAGCGGTGTTGAGTTGGCCAGTGGTGAAGTCATTGCGGCCGACGATGTGGTGTTTAACGGGGATGTGGGGGCATTGGGCCAAGGCCTTTTGGGGAGCGCCGTGCAGTCCTACTTTGAACCGGTAGCCCCCCGGAAGCGCTCACTGTCCGCGTTTACCATGGCCATGCATGCCAAAGCCAGCGGCTTTCCCTTGGTGCGGCACAACGTATTTTTTGACCGCGATTACGCCAGTGAGTTCGACGACATTTTTCATCGTCGCCGATTGCCGCACCAAGGAACGGTGTATGTGTGCGCACAAGATCGCCACGACGATGCAGTGGCCGCGTCCGGGCCGGAGCGCTTGTTGTGTTTGGTGAATGCACCGGCAGACGGTGACACCCACAGTTTTGATCCAGGGGAGATAGAAGCATGCGAAACGAACAGCCTGGCCCTGATGCGCCAATGTGGCCTGGAGCTGGAATGGCAGCCACACCAGCGGGTGCGAACGCTGCCGCAGGATTTCGCCAAGCTATTCCCGGGCAGCGGGGGGGCTTTGTACGGGACGGCAACCCACGGCTGGATGTCGGCATTTGCGCGGCACTCGGCGCGCAGCCCGGTACCGGGCCTGTATCTGGCGGGGGGCAGCGTGCATCCGGGGCCGGGCGTGCCGATGGCAGCCATGTCGGGTCGACTGGCGGCCGCAACGCTGATGGCGCACCTCGATTCGACCA
>CAIWRE010000519.1 GCA_903914985.1 uncultured beta proteobacterium
GCTGTTGCTTGCTGTCGCTGCGTTTCGCCGCCTTGGGCGACTGCACGGGCCACAGCCATTGCGGGGTCGGTCGTTTGCACGGCGCGCCAAGCCTGCGCCAGGTCTAAAGCATGTGTCCCCGCGGCACTGACACCCATCAGTGCGGTCAACAGGGCCCGGGCAATCGCTTTTTTGCTTGTCATCGTGAATCTCGCCTTGGGCTTCAGTTACCCGCTTGCAGGCCGATCTTGCGCATGATCGTTTCCATCAGGCACCAGCGGGTCAGCGCACTTTGCGCCAGGTTCAGCCCGACAAATGCGGTGAATGCCAACCACCACGAGCTGACAAAAAGTGGGCTTTCGGGGATACCCATGGCCAGCGAACCCAGAATGAAAACACCAGCCACCAAACGAACCATTTGCCATGAGGTCATGAAAATACTCCTATAAAAATTAAACAGAAACTTCTTGCTTCGCCAAGGCCTCCGGGCGCTTGCGGTAGGCGGCGTAGTACAGGGTGGGAATCACCACCAGGGTGAGCACGGTGGACACTGAAATGCCGAAAATCAGCGAGATGGCCAAGCCGTTAAAGATGGGGTCGTCCAGGATGAAGAAGGCACCCAGCATGGCGGCCAATCCGGTCAGCATGATGGGCTGGGCACGGGTGATAGCGGACTGCACCACGGCTTGCTTGAAGGGCATACCTTGCCGTACCAGGAGGTTGATGAAGTCCACCAGCAAGATGGAGTTGCGCACGATGATGCCGGCCAGCGCGATCATTCCGATCATGCTGGTCGCGGTGTACTGCGCACCCAGGAGGGCATGGCCGGGCATCACGCCAATGATGGTCAAGGGAATTGGCGCCATGATGATCAGCGGTGTGAGGTAAGAGCCAAATTGCGCAACCACCAGCAGGTAAATCAGTACCAGACCCACTGCATAGGCGGCACCCATGTCGCGGAAAGTTTCATAGGTGACTTGCGACTCGCCGTCCCACTTCAGCGAATATCCGCGCAGCGGGTCGCTGGGCTGTTTCACAAAATACTCCGCCAAGGTTCCACCACCGGGTGTTGCAATGGCAGTGATCTTGCTGCGCATTTGAAACACGCCATAGAGCGGGCTGTCGAGCTGGCCCGCCATGTCGGCGACCACCATGTTCACCGGCAGCAGGTCCTTGTGATACACCGGTTGCTCACGCAGGCTGTCACTCACCGTGACCAACTCACGCACCGGCACCAGCGCGCCATTGCTTGCGCGCACATGCAAAGCCAGTAGCGCGTTGATGTCTCCATGGCTCTCGGGCGCCAACTGCATCGTCACCGACGCGGGGTATTTGCTTGCGTCATGAAGATAAGTAGCTGCATCGCCACTCAAGCCGGTGCGCAGCGCGCCCACAATGGCTTGCTGCGATACGCCGAGCATCGCTGCCTTGCGCCGGTCCACCAGAAGCAATTGGCGTGGCGCGTCGGCAATGCTGCTGTCGTCGACGTCCACGATGCCTGGCGTTTGCTCAAAAACATTGCGCACCGCGCGTGCCACTTCGCGCCGGCCTTGTGCTTCGGGGCCATAAATTTCGGCCACGATGGGCGACAGCACTGGTGGGCCTGGCGGCACTTCCACCACCTTGACATTGGCGCCATAGAGCTTGCCAATGCGTTGCAGCTCGGGGCGCACCCGGGTGGCGATGGCGTGGCTTTGTTCTTTGCGGTCGTGCTTATCCACCAGATTGACTTGGATGTCGCCCACTTCGCCACCAGAGCGCAGGTAGTACTGGCGCACCAAGCCGTTGAAGTTGATGGGGGCAGCGGTACCGGCATAAGCCTGGTAGTCGGTCACCTCGGGCACC
>CAIWRE010000520.1 GCA_903914985.1 uncultured beta proteobacterium
AATTCAATGCTTTTTAAGTTGGCTCCTCAACCTGGGCTCGAACCAGGGACCTACGGATTAACAGTCCGGCGCTCTACCAACTGAGCTATTGAGGAATATCTTGGTATTCGATGCGACGCTTGTCGTCGCTCAAGCCCTCTAGTATAGCAAAGTTTGGGAGGCTTTTTGCCTTCGCAAAGCCGGTGGCGCCTCAGTGCGACACGCCGAGCGCACGGTGCAGTTTGCTGCTGGTGGTGGTGTATTGCAACTGCACTTTGTCGTCGGGGGTGATGATGGTCATGGCGGCAAAGGCGGCCAGCGTGGCTTCGTGAAAGCCGCTCAAAATCAGCTTCTTTTTGCCGGGGTAGGTAATGATGTCGCCCACCGCAAAAATACCAGGTGCCGACGTAGCAAAGGTCTCGGTGCTCACGCACAACTGCTTGCGCTCCATCTCCAGGCTCCATTGCGCCACCGGGCCGAGCTTGGGCGAGAGACCCAAAAACACGTACAAATGGTCGAGGCCCACGGTGCTTTCCAGGCCATCTTTGTCGGTCACGGCCAGGCCGTGCAGGCGGTGCTGGCTGCGCAGCCCGGTGATTTGGCCTTCCACAAAGCGCAGCTTGCCAGCGGTACGCAGTGCGGCAACTTTGGCAGCCGTGGCTGCATCGGCTTGAAACACATCGCGCCGGTGCAGCAGGGTCACGCTCTTGGCTGGTGTGTCGCACAGGGCAATAGCCGTCTCCAGAGCGCTGTCCTCGCCACCCAGCACCACGATGTCCTGGCCTTGCACTTTGTCGCTCGCTTGGTAGCGGTAGTGCACCTGGCTGGGCTCAAAAGCGTCCAGGCCCTCCACGTGCAGCTTGCGGTGTTGGAAGGCGCCCACGCCAGCGGCAATAAACACCGTCTTGGCCACAAAGTGCGTGCCTGCCGAGGTTTGGATGGCATAGCGGCCATCGGCTTGTTGCGCCAAGCTATCGACCGTTTGGTCGAAATGAAATGTGGGTTTGAACGGTGCGGCTTGCTCAAGCAGGCGTTCTGTGAGCTCGCGGCCGGTGCATCGTTTGACCGCTGGTATGTCGTAAATCGGTTTATCGGCATACAGCGCCATGCACTGGCCGCCCGCAAAGGGCAGGGCGTCCACCATGTGGGCGTGCACGCCCAAGAGGCCGAGTTCGAACACCTGGAACAGCCCCACAGGGCCGGCGCCGATGATGAGCGCGTCGGTCTGGATAGGAGCTTGGGACCGGTCCAAGGCGGGCAATGCTTTAGCGGATCAGTTCAGACAGCTTGCCTGTCTTGTCTTTCCACTCTTCTGCCTCAGGCAGGGGCGATTTGCGCTTGGTAATGCTTTTCCAAGTGGGCAGTTTGGCCAGCTCGGCATTGAGCTTGGTCATGTGCTGCTGGTCGTGGGGCACGTCCTCTTCGGCGTAAATGGCGTTGACCGGGCACTCGGGGATGCACACAGCGCAGTCAATGCACTCGTCCGGGTCAATCGTCAGAAAGTTAGGGCCCTCGCGAAAGCAATCCACGGGACACACGTCCACGCAGTCGGTGTATTTGCACTTGATGCAGGCTTCGGTAA
>CAIWRE010000521.1 GCA_903914985.1 uncultured beta proteobacterium
AAAAAGCCATGCCAACACCGAATACGCGATCCGCAAAATCCTGGCCAGCGGTGCCATGCCTTTGGTGCTGGGGGGCGACCACTCCATCCACGCGCCGGTGATCAAGGCTTTTGATGGCCAGGGGCCCATCCATATCGTGCACTTTGATGCGCACCTGGACTTTGTGGATGAGCGCCACGGCGTGCGCTATGGCCACGGCAACCCGCTGCGCCGCGCGTCTGAGATGAGCCACATTACCGGCATGACGCAGCTCGGCATTCGCAATGTGTCCTCCAGCAACCGCGACGACTACGACGCCGCGCGTGCTGCGGGTTCGCAGATTTATTCGGTGCGCCAGGTGCGCAAGATGGGGGTGGAGGGCGTGCTGGCGGCCATTCCCGATGCGCCCCAGTACTACTTCACGATTGACATTGACGGTTTTGATCCGTCCATTGCGCCCGGCACCGGCACCCCCAGCCACGGCGGCTTTTTGTACTACGAGGTGCTGGAGATCATCCAGGCGCTGGTCAAGCGCAGCGGTGGCCGTATTGCTGGTATCGACCTGGTGGAAGTGGCGCCTGCCTACGACCCTGCCGGGGTGACCGCCATTTTGGCGGCGCAGCTGCTGCTCAATACCCTGGGCTTCATCTTCCACGCCCGCAAAGCCAAATAGCCATGGCCTGGAGCAAAGAACAGCTGGACGCCCTGCGCAGCAAATACACCGGCGGCGCAGCCGCCATCCACGACCCGCGTTTTGCGCCGGTGGCCGCCGCCATTTTTTCTGAAGGCGGCACCCGTGCCGCGCCTTTTGCGGGTGTGCCCTCGCTGCTGGCGGCGCCCCTGCGCGCCGTGGATACCGCCAACCCGGATTTTGGTGACCTCCAGGTCGCGCTCATGGGCGTTCCCATGGACCTGGGCGCCAGCAACCGCCCGGGCGCCCGCTTTGGTCCGCGTGCGCTGCGCACCATCGAGCGCATCGGCCCCTACAACCATGTGCTGGACTGCGCCCCGGTCCACAGCCTGCGCGTGGCCGATGTGGGCGACGTGCCTTTTCGCAGCCGCTACAGCCTGCCCATGAGCATCGAGGACATCGAGGCCTGGTACCACCACGTGGTGGCGCAAGGCGTGGTGCCTTTGTCTGTGGGTGGCGACCATTCCATTACCTATCCCATCCTCAAGGCCCTGGGGCGCGAGAAGCCGGTGGGCATGATTCACTTCGATGCCCATTGCGACACCGGCGGCGAGTTCGACCAAACCCGTTTTCACCATGGCGGCCCGTTCCGCCTGGCGGTGCTTGACGGCGTCCTGGACCCCACGCGCTGCATCCAGATTGGCATTCGCGGCTCGTCCGAATACCTGTGGGAGTTCTCCAAGGACGCCGGCATGACCGTGGTCCATGCCGAGGACATTTCCCGCCTGGGCACCGCCGAGATCATTCGCATGGCGCGTGCTGTGGTGGGCTACGGGCCGGTGTATGTCACCTTTGACATTGATGGTCTGGACCCCGCCTTTGCGCCGGGCACCGGCACGCCTGAGATTGGCGGCATGAGCACGCGCGAAGCCTTAGAGATATTGCACGGCCTCCAAGGCCTTGCTATTTGCGGCGGCGACGTGGTGGAAGTGGCGCCGCAGTACGACACCACCACCAACACCGCCCAGGCCGGCGCGCAAATGCTGTTTGAAATTTTGAGCCTCATGGTCTCGAGCCCCTTGCTCAAGCCTTAAGGCTGCGGCACCCCCCCTTTTTTTTTGTTGAAAGATCACCCCATGGCAGACGATCGTTTCCACCCCATTACCGGCTCGGTCATGCCGCGCTTTGCCGGCATTGCCACGCTCATGCGCTTGCCATTGGTGGGCCTGGACGAGCCAATGTTCAAGGATGTGGATATCGGTCTGGTCGGCGTGCCCTGGGATGGCGGCACCACCAACCGCGCAGGTGCCCGCCACGGCCCGCGCCAGGTGCGCGACAACTCCACCATGGTGCGCAACGTCAACCGCGCCAATGGCATCAAGCCCTTCTCGATTTGCAACTGCGCCGACCTGGGGGACACGCCGGTCAATCCGGTGGACCTCATGGACTCGTTGGCACGCATTGAGGGCTTTTTTGACAAGCTGCAGGCCGCAGGCGTGGCCCCCCTGTCCATTGGCGGCGACCATTTGGTGAGCCTGCCGATCTTGCGCACCCTGGCCAAGCGCTATGGCCCGGTGGGCATGGTGCACTTTGACGCCCACACCGACACCTGGGACGGCTACTTCGGGGGCTACAAATACACCCACGGCACGCCGTTTCGCCGCGCGATTGAAGAAGGCGTGTTGGACCCCAAACGCACGGTGCAAATCGGCATTCGTGGTGCCTTGTACAACGACGCGGAAGACACCTGGGGCCAGGAGCAGGGCATCCGCGTCATCGACATCGACGAGTTCCAAAAGATGGGCACGGCGGCGGTGATTGCCGAAGCCCGCCGCGTGGTGGGCGATGGCGCCACCTATGTGAGCTTTGATGTGGACGCGCTGGACCCGGTCTATGCGCCCGGCACCGGCACGCCCGAGATCGGTGGCATGACCACGCTGGAAGCCCAGCACGTGGTGCGCGGTCTGCAGGGTTTGAATTTGATTGGTGGCGACGTGGTGGAAGTCTCTCCCCCCTTTGACCCCAGCGGTAACACCGCCTTGGTGGGCGCCACCATGGCGTTCGAAATTTTGTGTGTGCTGGCCGATTGCATTAGCAAGAAAAAAGCCGCCAAGTAACTGTCCTCTGGCTCTCTCTCATGTTTATCCACCTGCGCCTGCATACCGAATTTTCCGTCGTTGACGGCACCAACCGTGTGGACGAGGTGGTGGACGCGGCCGCATCCGATGGCCAAGGCGCGTTGGCGATTACTGACCTCAACAACCTGTTTGCCACGGTCAAGTTCTACCGGGCCTGCCGCTCCAAGGGTGTCAAGCCCCTGATAGGCGCAGAGGTGATTGTGGAAGGCATGGGCGCCGACCCCCTGGCCACTTCGCGCATGGTGTTGCTGGTGCAAAACAAGCAGGGCTACCTCAATTTGTCCGAGCTGCTGGCCCGCGCCCACACGCAGAACACCGGCAAGCCCCAGGTATCGGCCAAGCTGGCTTGGTTGAAAGAGCTCAATGAAGGGCTGATTTGCCTCTCGGGCGCACAAGCCGGGCCGGTGGGCCAGGCCCTGGTGCAGGGCGACGCGCAGCGCGCGCACGATGTGGCGCTGGAGCTGGCCAGCATCTTTACCCACCGCTTTTATCTGGAGCTGCAGCGCGCAGGGCGCACCGACGACGAAGCCCATGTGGTGGCTGCTGCACAGCTGGCGGCGCGCATGCGCCTGCCGGTGGTGGCCACGCACCCTGTGCAATTTGCCACGCCCGACGACTTTGAAGCCCACGAAGCGCGCGTTTGTATTTCGGACGGCGACTTGCTCAGCAACCCCAAGCGCGTGCGGCGCTTCACGCGCGAGCAGTATTTCAAGTCCGCAGAGCAAATGCAGGCCCTGTTTGCCGATCTGCCTTCGGCCATTGCCAACACCGAGGAAATTGCCAAGCGCTGCAACCTCACCCTCGTGCTGGGCAAGCCGCAGCTGCCGGACTTTCCTACGCCCCTGGTCGATGGCGTGCGCATGTCGCCCGAGGACTACTTTCGCTACGCCTCGCACCAGGGCTTGCAAGAGCGCATGCTTCACCTCTACCCGCAAGAGAGCGAGCGCACCGCGCAAATGCCGCGCTACCTGGAGCGCCTGGAGTTTGAGCTCGCGACCATCATCAAGATGGGTTTCCCCGGCTACTTTTTGATCGTGGGCGACTTCATCAACTGGGCCAAAAACAATGGCTGCCCGGTGGGGCCGGGGCGCGGTTCGGGTGCGGGCAGTTTGGTGGCTTATGCGCTCAAGATTACCGACCTGGATCCGCTGCAATACAACTTGCTGTTCGAGCGCTTTTTGAA
>CAIWRE010000522.1 GCA_903914985.1 uncultured beta proteobacterium
ATCGTACTTGTCGCGCATGGCTTTGCACAGCATTTCCAAAAGCGTTGTTTTGCCCGAACCGACGGGGCCGCCGATTCCGACGCGCAGCGGTGGCAATTTTTTGGTGCGGTTGGCGATATGGTGCAGTGCGGACATAGGCAGCTTTCAGGATCTAAAAAGGCGGGAATATTGGACTTCATGCTGCGCGCTCAGAATGGCCAGCATAGGAGAAAAAGCTTGTTCCTGCCCCGGCGGTAGCGCCAGGGCGTGCTCGACAGCAGCGGGAATGTGCGCAGTGAGCGCCGACAAGATGCGTTGCCCGGCGCTTTGGCCCAGCGGCACCGACTTGATGGCGGCCTGCGTCATGTTCTCGGCCCAGCCAAAGGCGTAGGCCAGCAAGCAGGCGCGCACCAGTGCGCCGGTGCTGGAAGCTGCCAGCGAAAACGCCAACGGATAGCTGGGATCCATGGCCGCCAGCAGCGCAATATCTTCGGGGGTTGCGGTGGTGTGGTTGCGCAGCCACTCCAAGAGCGAACGGCCCATTTGCTCTGTCTGGGCGCGCAACTCGTGGCTTTCACGGGTCTGGAGTACCCAGCATTCAACCGCGCGATGGCATCGTGGTCGAGGGTGCGCCAAGCTGCAACGGCCTGGGCAATCACCGGCAAATCGCTGCGCGCCAGACTCAGGTGCAACTGGTCTTGCAGCCAGGTTGCAGCCAAGCCTTCCGTGTTGGCATGCCCGCTGTCCACTGCGGCTTCCAGTACTTCGGAATACGAAAAGCCACCAATGGGCAGGGCGGGTGAGGCCAGCCACATCAGCTGCATCAGGCTGGCGTCCCGCATGGCTTCGCCGTCAGTGGTCGTGGTGATGCCCATGCCCGTGGTGGTCGTGGTCGTCGTGGCCGTGGCTGTGCCCATGGCCGCCATGCGCATGCCCACCGTTGGCGTAGGCGCCGTTCTCCGGTTCAAAGGCCTCGTCCACCGTGTGCACGATCAGGTGCATGGCGCGCAGCATGTCGGCCAGCACATGGTCGGGCTCAATTTTCAGGTGGTCGGGCTTGAGTTCAATCGGCACATGGCGGTTGCCCAGGTGGTAGGCCGCGCGTATCAGGTCGTAGGGTGTGCCATGCTGCGGGCAGTGGGTGATCTTGAGCACGCTTTGCGGGGCCGCCGTCACCCGCACCAGCGAGCCGTCTTCTGCCACCAGCACATCACCGCCCCGCACCACGGTGCCGCGCGGCAAAAAAACGCCCAGCGTGCGGCCTGCGGAGTCAGTGGCGTCAAAGCGGCTTTTTTGCCGCACGTCCCAGTCCAGCTCGACCGTGCTGGCACGCTTGAGCAGCGCGCTGGCGAGGCCTTGGCCCTGCGCTATCAGTTTGGAGGCTTGCAGCATTTAAAACAAAAAATAGCGCTGCGCCATGGGCAGGCTCACCGCCGGCTCGCAGGTCAGCAATTGGCCGTCTGCGCGCACGCTATAGGTTTGTGCGTCAATTTCCATGGTCGGCAGGTAGTGGTTGTGCACCATGTGCTGTTTGCGCACATTGCGCACGTTCTTGACGGCGCTCAGGGGTTTGGCCAGGCCAAACCGGTCTTTGATACCGGCATCCAGTCCTGCTTTGGACACGAAGGTCAGCGAGCCCCGGCTCAATGCACCACCAAAAGCGCCAAACATGGGGCGGTAGTGCACCGGCTGCGGCGTGGGGATGGAAGCGTTCGGGTCGCCCATAGCGGCCATGGCGATGAAGCCACCCTTGAGAATGAGCGCAGGCTTGACGCCAAAAAAAGCCGGCTTCCACACCACCAGGTCGGCCCACTTGCCGACTTCGATGCTGCCCACCTCGTGGCTGATGCCGTGCGCAATCGCAGGGTTGATGGTGTACTTGGCCACATAGCGTTTGGCGCGGAAGTTGTCATTGCGTGCGCTGTCTTCGGGGAGTGCGCCGCGTTGGGCTTTCATCTTGTGGGCGGTTTGCCAGGTGCGCAAAATCACCTCGCCCACCCGCCCCATGGCCTGGCTGTCGCTGCTCATCATCGAGATGGCGCCCAGGTCGTGCAGCACGTCTTCGGCGGCAATCGTTTCTTTGCGAATCCGACTTTCGGCAAAGGCCAGGTCTTCGGCAATCCCTGCGTCCAGATGGTGGCAGACCATCAGCATGTCCACATGCTCATCCAGCGTGTTGACCGTGTACGGCATGGTGGGGTTGGTGGAGCTGGGCAATAAGTTGGCCTGGCCCACGACTTTCAAGATGTCGGGCGCATGGCCGCCGCCCGCACCCTCGGTGTGAAAAGCACACAGCGTGCGGCCTTTGGTGGCGGCGATGGTGTTTTCTACAAAGCCCGATTCATTGAGCGTGTCGGAGTGAATCGCGACCTGCGTGTCGGTGGCGTCGGCCACATCCAGGCAGTTGCTGATGGCTGCAGGCGTGGTACCCCAGTCTTCGTGCAGCTTGAGGCCGATCACGCCCGCATTGATTTGCTCATGCAATGCGGCGGGCAGGCTGGCATTGCCCTTGCCCATAAAGCCCAGGTTCATGGGAAAGGCATCGGCTGCTTGCAGCATGCGCTCGATGTTCCAGGCGCCTGGCGTGCAGGTGGTGGCAAAGGTGCCGGTGGCCGGGCCGGTGCCGCCGCCCATCATGGTGGTCACGCCGCTGGCCAGGGCTTCTTCGATCTGCTGCGGGCAAATAAAGTGGATGTGGCAGTCAATGCCGCCTGCGGTGACGATGTTGCCCTCGCAGCTGATGATCTCGGTGCCCGGCCCGATGATGATGTCTACGCCGGGCTGGGTATCTGGATTGCCCGCTTTGCCGATGGCCACGATGCGCCCCTCTTTGAGGCCGATGTCGGCTTTCACGATGCCCCAGTGGTCCAGGATGAGCGCGTTGGTCATCACGCAGTCCACCGCACCTTCATGTCTGGTGCGCTGGCTCTGCGCCATGCCGTCGCGAATGGTTTTGCCACCGCCAAACTTGACCTCTTCGCCGTAGCTGCCAGCACTCAGGGTGAAGTCTTTTTCTACTTCAATCAGAAGTCCGGTGTCGGCCAAACGCACCCGGTCGCCGACGGTGGGGCCAAAAATTTCCGCATAGGCGCGGCGGTCCATGGTTGCCATTCAGAGTTTTCCTTGTGTCAGGCCGCGAAAGCCATAAACCGTGCGTTCACCCGCGTAATCCACCAGTTCCACCGTGCGCTCCTGCCCCGG
>CAIWRE010000523.1 GCA_903914985.1 uncultured beta proteobacterium
CTGGTGCAGCACATTGGACAAGGCTGCGACCTGGTTGCGCAGCTCTGCCGCTTGCTCAAACTCCAGACGCTCGGCGTGCGCCATCATGCGCGACTCCAGTGAGCGCATCACCTCTTGCGCATCACCGCGCAAAAACTTTTGTGCGTCGGCCACGTCCTGCGCATAGTCCTGCGCACTGATATGGCCCACACAGGGACCGGAGCAGCGCTTGATCTGGTACAGCAAACAAGGGCGGGTGCGGTTGCTGAAGATAGAGTCTTCGCAGGTGCGCAGGCGAAACACTTTTTGCATCAGCAAAATCGCTTCTTTCACCGCCCACGCGCTGGGGTAAGGACCGAAGTAATGGTGCTTTTTTTCCACCCCGCCACGGTAATAGGCCACGCGGGAGAACGACTGCGGATTGGCGCCGGACTTGGGCGGCGCGCCCGACTCCGCCGCCGTGGCGGTCATTTTCAGGTAGGGGTAGCTCTTGTCGTCCCGAAACAAGATGTTGTATTTCGGGTTGAGCGTCTTGATCAGGTTGTTTTCTAAGAGCAGCGCTTCGGCTTCTGAGCGCACCACAGTGGTCTCCAGACGTACGATCTTGCTCACCATGTGGCCAATGCGGGTGCCGCCATGGTTTTTTTGGAAATAGCTGGACACCCGCTTCTTCAGGCTGATGGCCTTGCCCACATACAGCACCTGGTCCTGGGCGTCGAAGTACCGGTAGACGCCCGGAAGCGTCGGCAGGGCCGCCACTTGGCGCAGCAGTTCTTCGGAATGGGCGGGAGCGGTCATGGCGCGTATTGTCAGACGTTTTGAATAGGCCCTGAGCGGCGCCGGTGGACAATCCGCCCATGCAAGTTTCTCCCATGCCACCGTCAACGCTTCATGGCCAGGCTGCAGCCCCGGCCGATGTGTGGGATATTTTTTGCCGGGTGATTGATAACTTCGGCGATGTGGGCGTGTGCTGGCGTCTGGCCGCCGACCTGGCGGCGCGGGGCCACACGGTGCGACTGTGGCTTGATGATGCGCAAGCCCTGGCGTGGATGGCGCCCGGCGCGCTGGAGGGCCGCTGGCCTGGAGTGACCGTGCACCCTTGGAACGCAGCGAGCGATCCCGGCGTGTTGTCCACCTTAAGGCCCGCGCAGGTGTGGATTGAAGGCTTTGGCTGCGAATTGCCAGAGGCCTTTGTGGCGTGGAGAGCTTGCACCCATGAAGTCGCTCCGATTTGGATCAATCTTGAATACCTGAGCGCAGAAGGTTTTGTGGAACGCAGCCACGGCCTGCCCTCGCCCGTCATGTCGGGCCCCGCCAAGGGCTGGATCAAGCATTTTTTCTATCCGGGTTTCACACCGCGCACGGGAGGTCTGTTGCGCGAAACCGACCTGCTGACGCATCGACGTAACTTTGGCAGCCACGAGCGGAAGGCCTTTTTGCATGGTTTGGGCATTGCAGACCACGGCGAAGCCTTGGTCACCCTGTTTTGCTACGCCAACGCGCCGGTCGCTGCATTGCTCGCACAGTTGCGTGGCTTGCAACCGGGCGCTCACTTGCTGGTCACCCCCGGCCAGGCTACAAGTGCGATGGAAGCCGCGCTGGCACAAACGCCGCAGGCCTGCGAAGGTTTGCGCGTCACCCACTTGCCGCTGCTCAGCCAAACCATGTTTGACCAGTTGCTTTGGGCAAGCGACCTGAATTTCGTCAGGGGCGAAGACTCCTTGGTACGCGCTTTGTGGGCCGGTCGCCCCTTTGTCTGGCAGATTTACCCCCAGGACGACGGTGCGCACCGTGCCAAGCTCCAAGCCTTCTTGTCCGTCGTGGGTGCGCCTGCTCCGGTGCGCGACTGGCATTTGCACTGGAATTCATTCGGTTTGGCCGGGGAAGATTTGCCACTGCCACGGGCCCGGTTCGAACCAAGGTCCGAAGTCTGGGACGCTTGGGCAGCAGGTCTGGCGTCGCGATTGGCGCAGCAGGCAGACCTGGTCACCCAGCTGTGCGCATTCGTGCAGGCAGCAGTCACTGACGGGCGCGCCCCGAAAACACGATAAAATCAGAGGCTTTGCAGCTTTTGAGCGCCCCTTGCGCGCAACGCTTGCCCCGCCGCACCACGCGGCCTAACCCGCAGACCGGGATCCAATTCCCTTCTACCCATTATGAAAATTGCACAAGAAATTCGCGCCGGTAACGTCATCATGCACGGCA
>CAIWRE010000524.1 GCA_903914985.1 uncultured beta proteobacterium
CGGCCTGGGCACTTGGAAGCAGGGCGACGCTTTGGGTCCTGCCCAAGACGTGGTGGCCAAGGTGGTGGACACGATTTGCCAGAAACTGATTGAAGCCGGCCTGAACGACGCAGGTCAAATGAACGAAACATCTGCGGGCAAAGTCGCCGCACTGCTGACGGTGATGGCCAAGGGCGGACCACAGGCCGCGCAGCCCGACTCCACTGCGGTGTTTCAGCTGCGCTTTTCTCCGACCATGCCTTTGGTGGGCGTGGGCGCCCCGGCGGCGAGTTACTACCCCGCAGTGGCGCGGGCGCTGGGCGTGGATTTGCAATTGCCGCGTTTTGCCGAAGTGGCCAACGCGGTGGGCGCGGTGCTCGGACAGGTGTCGCAGCGTGTGCATATCACGCTCACCCAACCTGCCCGCGGAGTGTTCAAGGTATTTACCCCTCTGGGCCCCCAAGATTTTGGAGATTTGGCTTCGGCCGTGGCGCACGCCCAGCACCTTGCCGGAGAAGAAGCGCTGGCCCGCGCTTTGGCCTCAGGGGCAGAGACTGCCGAGGTCATTTACACGCAGCGCAACAACAGCGTGGACAACGACATTGATGGCAATGTGTTTTTCGAAGCCGTTGTGACCGCCACTGCCACCGGTGCGCCGAAGCGCAAGGCTGCGCCGCTTTAGTAGAACAAGAAAAAGCCGTTGGCGGCAGACAGTGCGCCCAAGGCTCCTAAGACGGTGCCCGCCCAGTACAGCACGGGCAGTCCCGCGACAATGGACACGGAGAGCAGCACGATAGCGATTTGCAGCATGCCTTCGGCGTAGTCAAACCACGGGTCCTGCCGACTGGCGCGGTCGCGCACTGTCTCGTGTTCTTTGGCGGTGACCAGCAGTTCTTTTTTTCCTTCTTTGGTCTCGGGCTCCGACTCGTAGCGATCTATCGTCTTTTTGTAGTCATCTATCTTTTTCTGCATCGCCTCTTTGGCGGCTGCGGGCATGCCGGGCTCGCGTAGCAACTGCAGTTCCAGATCGCTTGCAGCAATTTTGAGCGAGGTTTGCCGGATGGACTTGGCCTGATAAAAGGCATAGCTGTTAGCCGCCAGGATGTTCTCCTGGGTAATTTCTTTGCCTGCGTTGGATCCGCCCAGGCTGGAAATGGCCAGGACCATGGCCAGGATGGAAATGGTGAGGGCGGTGCGGTTTTTGCCGTCGCCGTGGCTGTCTTCAATCATTTCTGAGGTTTCGTGGGCTTCCATGGGGTCTCTCCGCGTTCGAAAAAAGCGCAAACCTAATGCGCTCCTGCGATGGTAACCGCGCTTTATGACGCTTGAGATTCAATCGCGGCGGCGGCAATCGTGCTTTCGCCGCCAAACCGGCGGTCGCGTTGGGCAAACCAGGCAATAGCCTGGTCCAAGGCTGCGGGAGTGAACTCGGGCCAGAGCAGCTCGGTGAAATACAGTTCGGTATAGGCCATTTGCCAGAGCATGAAATTGCTCATGCGTGACTCGCCACCGGTGCGAATCATCAGGTCTGGCGGCGGCGCGTCGGCCATTTGCAGATAGGGCGCCAGCGCAGCCTCGCTCAGGGTGTCCGCAGATTCGCCTGGATGGGCTTGTTGCCACGCTTTGACGGCTTGTAGGATATCCCAGCGCCCACCGTAGTTCAGGGCCAAGGTCAAAGTAATGCCCCGGTTGTGCTCAGTGCTGTTCTGGGCGTCGCGGATCAGGGCTTGCACCCGCTGGTCAAAGGCACTGATGTCACCGACCACGCACAGGCGCACGCCCTTGGCATTGAGATTGCCAATTTCCTTTTGCAAATACAAAGTGAGCAAACCAATCAGGCTGCCCACCTCGTCCATAGGACGGCGCCAGTTCTCGGTGCTGAAAGCAAACAGGGTGAGGTGAGAAATACCCCGTTCTGCACAGGCTTGCACGATCGCGCGCACGCGCCGTGACCCGGCGCCATGCCCCACGGCCTTGGGCAGGCCACGCGCACTGGCCCACCGGCGGTTGCCGTCCATGATGATGGCCACATGCTTTGGCATGGTGGGAGACGCGTGAAGGGGCAAGTGAATGCTCTGCTGGTGAAGGTAGGCGAGTGTAAAGAAAGCCTTCAAATTGGCAAGCGCATTCTATCGTTGGCCCCTTACGCCGCAAGTTCTGCGCGCTGAGCCCCGGGAAATCCACGCCGGCACGCTACCATGGCAGCTGATTCAACCCATCCTGGCGCCTGCGCCGAACGCTGTGAGCATTCAAACCGACGATTTCGCCCCCCACCCTGAGAGCAGTGCCGCGGCGCGCATGGTGTCAGCCATGCCTGTGTCCGGTGCCGAAGAAGCCATCGAGCGTGCCTTGCGGCCCAAGCTGCTGGATGAGTACGTGGGTCAGGCCAAGGTGCGCGAGCAATTGGAGATATTTATTGGCGCGGCCAAAAAGCGCGACGAGGCGCTGGACCATGTGCTGCTGTTTGGTCCGCCTGGATTGGGTAAAACAACGTTATCGCACATCATCGCGCACGAACTTGGCGTTAACTTGCGTCAAACCAGCGGGCCAGTGCTGGAAAAGCCCAAAGACCTGGCAGCGCTGTTGACCAATTTGGAAAAGAACGACGTCTTGTTTATTGACGAGATTCACCGTCTCTCGCCGGTGGTCGAAGAAATTTTGTACCCTGCGCTGGAGGACTACAAGATCGACATCATGATCGGCGAAGGCCCTGCGGCCCGCTCCATCAAGCTGGACCTGCAGCCCTTCACCCTGGTAGGTGCGACGACACGCGCTGGCATGCTCACCAACCCGTTGCGTGACCGTTTTGGCATCGTGGCGCGGCTGGAGTTTTACACCTCGGAGGAGTTGCTTCGCATCGTCACCCGCAGCGCAGGTTTGCTCAAAGTACCGACCGACGCCGAAGGTGGCTTTGAAATTGCGCGCCGCTCACGTGGTACGCCGCGCATTGCCAACCGCTTGTTGCGGCGGGTGCGTGACTACGCCGAGGTCAAAGGCGCGGGCAAGATTACGCTGGATATTGCCAACCGTGCTTTGGCCATGCTGGACGTGGACCCGCAGGGCTTTGACCTGATGGACCGCAAGCTGCTGGAGGCCGTGATTCACCGTTTCGACGGCGGGCCGGTGGGTTTGGACAATATTGCCGCCAGCATTGGCGAAGAGCGCGAAACCATTGAGGATGTGATTGAGCCTTACCTGATTCAGCAGGGCTTTTTGCAGCGCACGCCGCGTGGTCGCA
>CAIWRE010000525.1 GCA_903914985.1 uncultured beta proteobacterium
CCCCGGTCTGACAAGGATTGCTCCCGCCATGTCCAACGCAAATACCTCTGCCGCCGCGCCAGGCACGCCTTGGCAGCAAGACGCCAGCGTCATCGGGCTGGTCGGCCTGGCCCATGCGAGTTCGCATTTCGGGCACCTGATATTGCCGCTGTTGTTTCCGGTGTTCATCCAAGAATTTGGCTTCAGTTACTCCGAGCTCGGCCTGTTGATGACGGTGTTTTTTGCCGTTTCCGGTCTGGGCCAGGCGTCCTCGGGCTTTCTGGTGGACAAGGTGGGTGCCCGGCCATTGTTGTTTTTGTCGCTGGCCATGTTTGGCGCCGCGTGTTTGCTGGCTTCTGTGGCGCATAGCTATGCCGTACTGGTGGGGGTCGCGGCATTGGCGGGGGCGGCCAATGCGCCGTTCCATCCCATCGACTTCACCATCCTCAACCAGCGGGTATCGAGCCCGCGTCTAGGTTATGCCTTCAGCGCCCATGGGCTGACCGGTAATTTGGGCTGGGCGGCCGCCCCCGTGTTTTTTGCGGGCCTGGGCGCGCTGCTGGGCTGGCGTCAGGCCTACCTCGCCGCGGCACTGTTGTACGTCGGGGTGCTGGGGCTGCTGATCGTGAAGCGTGCCCATCTCAAGACCATCGTAGTGGCCCGCAACCCGCAGACAGACACGGGCCACGCCATGGCATTCATGAAGCTGCCCGTGGTGTGGTGGTGCTTTGGTTTCTTTTTTCTGTCCACCATGACCTTGGCCGTGGTGCAAAGCTTTGCCGTGTCAATTCTGAAAGCCATGCACGGAGTGAGTTTTGAAGCGGCCACGTACACCATCACGGCTTACATGCTGGCGGGAGCCGTGGGAATGTTCGTAGGCGGTTTTGTGGCGGCTCGCTCTGCGCAAAGTGACCGTGTGGTGGCAGTGGCCATGGCCGCTGGTGCAGTGCTTCTGGCTGTGTGCGGCACCGGTTGGCTGTCGGCCACTGCGACCATGGTGGTGCTCGCTGCCACCGGTTTTGCGGTGGGCATAGGTGGTCCGTCGCGGGACATGATGATCAAAAAAGCCACTCCCCAAGGCGCAACAGGCCGGGTGTATGGGCTGGTGTATTCGGGCCTGGACACCGGGTTTGCACTGTCGCCGCTGCTGTTTGGCGCGTTCATGGACCGCGGTTGGTACAGCGCAACGCTACTGGGCGCTGCCGCCTTGCTCCTGCTCAGTGTGGGCGCAGCCCTGGGGGTCGGCAAGCGAACTGCGCGCGCCGCGATCTAATCTTATTTGAGAGAGTTCCACTGCCATGCCGCATCGCCACCACAGCGCTCCCGCCCATTTGCTAACTCCCGCCATGCGCGGCGTGTTGGAACGCATTGCCCGTGCAGGCCATGTGCCCATGCATGCCTTGTCGCCCACCCAGGCGCGGGCTGCCTACGCGGCAGGTGCGGGCGTGCTGGACATCCCTGCCCAGGCATTGGAACGTGTAGAGGACCACCAGGTGACCACCCGTGACGGCGCCCGGCTGCTGGCGCGCCTGTATGCCCCGTCCGCCGGGCGCCTGCCCGTGCTGATGTACTTTCACGGTGGTGGTTTCACCATCGGCAGTGTGCAGACCCACGACGTGTTGTGCCGCCGCTTGAGCCACCTGGCCGGTTGCGCTGTGGTGTCGGTGGACTATCGCCTCGCGCCAGAGCACAAGTTCCCAACGGCTTTTGAGGATGCCAGGGACGCGTTGAACTGGCTGGTGAGTCAGGGCGAGCCGCTGGGGCTCGACACCAGTCGCCTGGCCGTGGGCGGCGACAGCGCGGGTGGCACCTTGGCAGCAGCCTGTGCCATTGCAGCGCGCGATGCCGGCCTGCCTTTGGCCTTGCAGCTGCTGTTTTACCCCGGCACCTGTGGGCGGCAGGATACCGGGTCGCACCGCCGGTTTGCCAAAGGCTTTGTGCTCGAAGAGGCCCATATTCAGTATTTTTTCGAGAATTACCTTCGAGCCGCCGCTGACCGCGACGACTGGCGTTTTGCACCTTTGGACGGAGCGGGAGAAAAAGGCGAACCCGTGGACTTGGCCGGGGTCGCGCCGGCCTGGTTCGGCTTGGCCGAATGCGATCCGTTGGTGGATGAGGGCGTGCAGTACGCCGACCGTCTGCGGCTCAGTGGCGTGGCCGTCGATTTAGAGATTTACCGTGGCGTGGTGCATGAATTCATCAAAATGGGCCGCGCGATTCCCGAAGCCCTGCAGGCCCATGCTGACGCCGCGCAGGCATTGAAGAAGGCGTTTCACCATGACTGATGTATTGCCAGGCCCCGCAGATTTCCGCCTGCACCACCGCTTGCGGGTGCGTTGGGCGGAAGTGGATTTGCAAAAAGTAGTTTTCAACCCCCACTACCTGATGTACGTGGACACGGCGATTGCCGACTATTGGAGAGCGCTTGCGCTGCCTTACGAGCAAACCCTGGCTGCGCTGGGTGGTGAGTTGTTTGTCAAGAAGTCCACCCTGGAGTTTCACGCCTCCGCCTTGTACGACGACCAGCTGACCGTGGGCCTGCGCTGTGCGCGCATCGGCAACTCGTCCTTGCAATTTGTGAGCGGCATTTTCCGTGGCGAGGAGTTGTTGGTCAGCGCGGAGCTGATTTACGTGTTTGCCGACCCGGTTTCCCGGCGCGCTCTGACCGTGCCTGACGCTTTGCGCCACACCATGTTGGGCTATGAGCAGGGTGCGCCGGTGGTGACCCGGCAAGTGGGCGATTGGAATGCCTTGCAGGTCGGCGTGCTGGCACTTCGGGCCATGGACGAACACGACGCTGCTGCGCGCCATTGCGTGCTGCGCAACGCTTTGGGTGAACCCGTAGCAACTGCGCGCATCCTGCCAGGTGCGACGCAGGCCGATGGTGTGGCGGTAATGCCTTCGCTGCAAGGCGCGGGCTGGGGC
>CAIWRE010000526.1 GCA_903914985.1 uncultured beta proteobacterium
ATCGGTCAACGACTACGTGGCCTGGGTGCGCAACCAAGGCGCAGGCAAAGGCACGGTCGGCATTCCCGCACCCGCTTCGGTGCCGGAGTTTTTGGTCAAAGTGATTGGCCAAAAATATGGCGTGGATTTGCAGGCCGCGCCTTACCGGGGCAGCGCCCCCATGATGGCGGACATGATGGGCAACCAAATCGCCGCCGGTGTGGCCTCGGTGCCGGACTTCATTGAAAACCACAAGGCTGGCAAAGTCCGCATCGTCGCTGTGCTGGGCGCATCACGCCAAGCCGTGCTGCCGGATGTGCCCACCTTTGCGGAGTTGGGCCTGAGTGGTTTTGAAGACATTCCGTACTACGGCTTTTTTGCCCCTGCGGGCACGCCCAAAGCTGCCATCGACAAGTTCTCAGACGCCTTGGCCAAGGTGCTGACCTTGCCCGAGGTACGCGAACAACTCACGGCCATGGGTCTGAGCGTGGGCTTTATGTCGCAGCAGCAACTCGCCAGCCGCGAACGCGCCTATTCGCAGGCCTGGACCAAGATCATCAAGTCCAGCGGATTTCAGGCGCAGTAGACCAAAGCGGTCAGGGGCGCCAGGCCAATCCGGCGCTGGTGGCACCTGCCGCCGCGCCCAAGGCCGGCCGGTATTCGCAGCCCACCCAGCCATCCCAAGCGCATTGCGCAGAAACCTCGTCAATCACTTCAAACAGGTAGGCGTAATTCACTTCGCCCACGTCGGGTTCATGGCGTTGGGGTACGCCCGCGATCTGCAGGTGGCCCACCCGCCCCGTGGGCAGGTACTGGCGCAATTTGCTGGCCAGGTCGCCTTCCATGATCTGGCAGTGGTACAGGTCAAACTGCACTTGAAGGTTAGGCAAGCCAATGTCTTGCACCAGCGCGTGGGCTGCGTCTTGGCGGTTCAAAATATATCCGGGCATGTCGCGCGTGTTGATGGGTTCGATCAGCACATGGCAACCCGCGCCCTGGGCCTGCTCTGCGGCCCAGGCAATGTTGGCGCGGTAGGTCGCCTGCAGTGCAGCTCGGTCGGAGCCCTTGGGGGCGATGCCCGCCATCACATGGATGCGCGGGCAGGCCAGAGCTTGGGCGTACTCCAAGGCCTGATGGATTCCGGCACGAAACTCTGCTTCGCGCCCTGGCAGGCAGGCCAGCCCGCGTTCACCCGCGTCCCAGTCGCCGGGTGGCGCGTTAAACAGCACTTGCTGCAGACCGTGGTCTCGCAGTCGGTGCTGCAACTCACGCACATCAAAGGCGTAGGGAAACAGAAATTCCACGGCCTGAAAGCCGTCAGCGGCAGAGGCGGCAAAGCGGTCTAAGAAAGCGTGCTCGTTGTAGAGCATGGAGAGGTTGGCGGCGAAGCGGGGCATAGCGCGTCAGGCGTTCGCTTGAAAGGCTTGGCGCGCCTTGTGCGCACGCTCCATCTGGCGCGCAATATTTCCGCAGACCAGATCGCACAGGGCGTAAATGGATTCGTCGGCAATGCGGTAGTAGACGCTGGTGCCACGGCTCTCGCGTATCACCATGCCGTGTTTGGTGAGCAAGCTCAAGTGGCGCGACACATTGGCCGCGGTCGAACCACACAGTTGCGCCAGATCACCGACATTGCGCTCACCTTCGCGCAGGATGTTCAGGATGATCAGTCGCGTGGGCTCGGACAGGGCCTGAAAGTAGGTGGCCACGTCTTGCAGCGCTTCGGGGGGCAGGTTTTCCATGGGGCAGTGGTCCTTGAGCATGGGGTGACAGCCGGCATTTTGATACTGGCCTGCATTGCGTGCCAATTTTAGTGTATTATTTGCTTAATTACTTAATTAGTTAAATACGAATTTATAAACAGATTCGCTGTATCTAGGAGCCCGCCATGATGAAAAATTGGACCATACCCTCTGCATTAGTGATGGTTTGCACCGTCAGTTTTCTTGCGCCTGTGCCCAGCTTTGCTGCCAGTGCGTTGGCCACGACCACGGTGCAAGGAGGCGGCGCACACCGCGCTGATCTGCAAAGTTTTGACGGTGTGGTGGAGGCGGTGCGCCAAGCCACGTTGGCGGCTCAGGTGGCAGGTTCTATCGTTTCAGTGTCTGTGAAAGTCGGCGACACAGTGCGCGCAGGCCAGGAACTGGTGCGTATCGATGCACGCGCTGCGAGCCAAAATTCCCAAGCCAGCGCCGCCCAGGTGGACGCCGCGCGCGCCAGCCTGGTGGTGGCGGGCAAAGACTACGAACGCCAGCAACAACTGCTGCAAAAACAATACATCAGCCAAGCGGCATTGGACCGTTCCAAAGCGCAGTTCGACTCGGCGCAAGCGCAGGTACTGGCCTTGCAATCCCAGTCAGACGCTGCACAAACCCAAGCGCGTTTTTATTCCATAGCAGCTCCGTTTTCCGGCGTGGTGAGTGAGGTGCCAGTCACCGTGGGTGACATGGCGATGCCGGGGCGACCTTTGCTGACGGTGCTGGATCCGTCCAACCGGCGCGTGACCGCGAGCGTGGCCCAAAGTGCCTTGCCCGCGAGCCTGGAAAAAATGCAGTTTGAGTTGCCCGGATGGTCCGGTGC
>CAIWRE010000527.1 GCA_903914985.1 uncultured beta proteobacterium
GAAATTTATGTCGCAGACATGGCCCGCGCCAAAGCGTTTTACGAGCACGTTCTCGCGCAGCCCTTGGCCGAAATGCCCTCGTCCGACCCCCAGATGCACATGGTTGCTTTCCCGATGGCGCAAGGCACACCGGGCGCTGGTGGTGCTTTGGTGTCGCACCCCATGCGCCAACCCAGCGGCGAAGGCACGCTGGTGTATTTCAGCTGCGCCGACTGTGCCGTAGAGGCCGGCCGCGTGAATGCCGCTGGCGGCACCTTGGTGCGGCCCCGCACGCCGATTGGTCCCTTCGGGTTTATTGCTCTGGCCACCGACACCGAGGGCAATGCCATCGGTTTTCACTCGTTTCAGTAGCGAACCGAATAGCCGACTGAACGGCTGTGCCCATGCGCACGCCCGATAATCGGGCGATGTCTTCCACCCCCACCCCAGCGGCGCATGCGCCGCTTTTTCAAGCCCAACACCTCACCAAGCGCTACGGCGACACCGAAGTCGTGCGCGACCTGTCGTTTGAGATTGCCCCCGGCGAATGCCTGGGCGTGATCGGCCCCAACGGCGCGGGCAAAACCACCACCATCCGCATGTGCCTGGGGCTCACCGTGCCCGACGGTGGTGGCATTACCGCGCTGGGTCTGCAGATGCCCGCAGATGCGCTGGCGATCAAGACACAGCTCGGCGTGGTCACCCAACTCGATACCCTGGACCCCGACTTCAATTGCGAAGAAAACCTGCTGGTGTACGGACGCTATTTCGGCATGAAAGACGCCGAAATCAAAAAACGGATTCCGGCGCTTTTGGAATTTGCGTCACTCACCAGCAAGGCCAAAGCCAAGCCGGGCGAGTTATCAGGTGGCATGAAACGGCGCCTGAGCCTGGCGCGGGCTTTGGTGAATGACCCCAAGCTACTCTTGCTGGACGAACCCACGACCGGCCTGGACCCGCAGGCCCGTCACCTGATGTGGGAACGCCTGCAGTTGTTGCTTCAACAAGGCAAATCCATTTTGCTGACCACTCACTTTATGGACGAGGCCGAGCGCCTGTGCTCGCGCCTCCTGGTGCTGGACTACGGCAAAAAAATTGCCGAAGGCACACCCCGCGATCTGATTGCCCAGTACCTGGAGCCGGATGTGGTGGAGGTGTACGGTGTGGGCGCACTGGCCTTGGCGGACAGCCCGCTGCGCGCCCATGCAGCGCGGGTGGAGGTGAGTGGCGAGACCGTGTTTTTCTACACCCGCGACTCAGCGGCACTGATTCAGGCGCTGCATGCTTACCCCCAGCTGCGCACCTTGCACCGCCCTGCCAACCTGGAAGACTTGTTTTTGAAATTGACCGGACGCCAGATCCGTGAGGACGCCTGAGATGAACACCCCCGCAACCCTGGCCACTGGCCCCACGCCCCGCAAGCTCAGCCGCTGGCGCGCGCCGCAACTCACGCTGCGCTTTTGGCCGGTGTTTTTGCGCAACCTGCTGGTCTGGCGCAAGCTGGCCATCCCCAGCCTATTGGGCAATATTGCCGAGCCCCTGATGTGGCTGGTCGCCTTTGGCTACGGCATGGGCGCGCTGGTCGGAAAAATCACGGTGGACGGCCAGCCCGTGGCCTACATTTTGTTTTTGGCCAGTGGCTCGATTTGCATGAGCGCCATGCAGGCAGCGTCGTTTGAGGCCTTGTATTCGGCGTTTTCGCGCATGCATGTGCAAAAGACC
>CAIWRE010000528.1 GCA_903914985.1 uncultured beta proteobacterium
AAAAGCCTGCGCGAGATTGCCCAGGAGACCGGATTTGCCTCGCCCTCGCACCTGACTGCGCGCTACACGCCCCGTTTTGGAGCGCCGCCTCAAAAAGACCGGGCCAATCGCGAAATAGGTTTGGCGTATAAAGAAAAAATCTTGTCGTAATTCGGAATCCGGTTGACCGGTATTGCCTTAATACTCGGGACAACTTTCCAGCAACTTCCGGAGCACCACTATGACCATGCCCAGCCTGATAACTATCGACAACGGTGAGCGTGTGCGCCACAGTTTTTCAGATGCCGAATACGCCCGCCGCATCGGCAAGCTGCGCGCCATGATGGTCCAGCGCTCGGTCGACACCGTGGTGTTCACCAGCTACCACAACATCAATTACTACAGCGACTTCCTGTACTGCTCGTTCGGCCGCTTTTACAGCCTGGTCGTCACGCAGGACAAGGCGGTCATCATCGCAGCCAATATCGACGGCGGCCAACCGTGGCGCAAAGGCGTGTGCGACCGCGCGGTGATTTACACCGACTGGCAAAGCGGTAACTACTTCCGCGCTATTGCGCAGGAAGTGCCCAACCGCGGTCGCGTCGGTCTGGAGTACGACCACCTGCCGCTGGAGCGCATGGACAAAATCAAGTCGGTACTCACGCACGTAGAGTTCACCAACATTGCGGCAGACTGCATGAAGCTGCGCATGGTCAAGTCGGCCGAAGAAATCGAGTTCATCAAAAATGGCGCCCAGGTGTGTGACGTGGGCGGCGCGGCCCTGGTGGCGGCGGTGCATGAAGGCGTGCCGGAGCACGAAGTGGCGCTGGCTTCTACCCAGGCCATGGTGCGCGAGATCGCCAAGCGCTACCCGCATACGGAGCTGATGGACACCTGGACCTGGTTTCAGTCCGGCATCAACACCGATGGTGCCCACAACCCGGTCACCACCCGCAAGGTGCAAAAAGGCGACATCTTGAGCCTGAACTGCTTTTCCATGATCTCGGGGTACTACACAGCGCTGGAGCGCACCCTGTTTTTCGGGGAAGTGGACGCTGCATCCCTCAAATTGTGGGAGGTTAATGTGCGCGTGCACGAAGAGGGCCAAAAGCTGGTCAAGCCAGGTGTGCGATGCTGCGACGTAGCCAACGAACTCAACAAAATTTACGAGGAATACGGACTGCTGCAGTACCGAACCTTCGGTTACGGGCACTCTTTTGGCGTGCTTTCGCACTATTACGGGCGCGAAGCAGGGCTGGAATTCCGCGAAGATATTGAGACGGTTCTGGAGCCCGGGATGGTGGTTTCCATCGAGCCCATGATCATGCTGCCTGAGGGTTTGCCCGGTGCCGGCGGCTACCGCGAACACGATATATTGGTGGTAACAGACCATGGACACCAAAATATCACCGGCTTCCCGTATGGTCCGCAGCACAACGTCATCCCTGGGTAGGCATAGAAACTGCTTGCCTTTCGGGCATATCTTGAATTTGGAATCCGCTCCCCATGCAACAGCCCTATGTCCGCTTCGACCATGTAGAAAAAAGCTACGACGGTCGACAGCTCGTGGTGCAAGACCTCAATCTTGATATCGCCCAAGGCGAGTTTCTGACCCTGCTGGGGCCCTCGGGTTCCGGCAAAACGACCACCCTGATGATGCTGGCGGGTTTTGAGACCGCCACAGCGGGCGAGATTTATCTGGCTGGCAAACCCATCAACCGTATCGCGCCGGAGCACCGCAACATCGGCATGGTGTTCCAGAGCTACGCCTTGTTCCCGCACATGACGGTGGCAGAAAACGTGGGCTTTCCCTTGAGCGTGCGGGGTGTCAGCGGTCACGAAGCGCATGAGCGCATCACGCGGGCCCTGGAAAAAGTGGGCCTCAAAGGCTTTGAGTCGCGCCGTCCGGCTCAAATGTCCGGTGGCCAGCAGCAGCGTGTCGCGGTCGCGCGCGCGCTGGTCTTTGAGCCGCAGTTGGTGCTGATGGACGAACCTTTATCGGCGCTGGACAAGCAGTTGCGCGAGCAGTTGCAATACGAGATCAAGCGCCTGCACCACGAACTGGGCATCACGATTGTTTACGTGACCCACGACCAGACCGAGGCTTTGGCCATGTCCGACCGTGTCGCGGTGTTCCACCACGGCCGCATCCAGCAAATAGACACGCCCACCCAGCTCTATGAGAGCCCGTCGAACGCCTTTGTCGCGCAGTTCATCGGCGAAAACAACACCTTGCACGGGCATGTGAGTGCCATCACCGGGAACGACTGCGAAGTGACGCTGGGCAATGGCCTTCGTTTGGCCGCGCAGGCGGTGGCCGTGCAGCAGGTAGGTCAGGCGACCCGTCTGTCGATCCGCCCTGAGCGCATTCACTTAAACCCGCCGTCCGGCGCGGTGCAAACCACGGTAACCGGTACCGTGATCGACGTGACCTACCTGGGCCGCTATGCGCGCCTGCGTCTGAACGCGTGCGGACTTGAAGATTTCATCGTTACGCTTCCCAACGATGGACGCGACCTGAGCTTGCAATCTGGAAGCACTGCCACCCTCGGGTGGAATGTGACCGATTGCCGGGCTTTGGACGGCGAGTAAGGGCGGCATTTATTCATCTAACAGGAAAACAGCATGTTCAAGAAGATTCAATTAAGCGCTCTGACGGTCGTTAGCGCCGCCGTTATTGCCGTCCTGCCAAGCACTGGCGCTGCCCAACAAGCACTGACCGTTGCCTCCTGGGGTGGCGCGTACACCAACAGCCAAGTGGAGGCTTACCACAAGCCTTTCACTGCCAAGACCGGCACCAAGATCACTTCGGTCGACTGGGGCGGAACTTTGGGCGAAATCAGCGCCCAGGTGAAATCCGGCAATGTGAAGTGGGATGTGGTGGATCTGGAAGCTGCTGAAGCCCTCAAAGGCTGCGAAGAAGGTCTGCTCGAGCGCATTGATCCCAGCAAGCTTCCCGCAGGCGCTGACGGCACACCCGCAGCCAAAGATTTCGCTCCAGGCATGGTCTTGCCGTGCGCAATTGGCGTGATTACCTATTCGAACGTCGTGGCCTATGACAAAGCCAAGTTGGGCGCCAATGGCCCCAAGACTTTGGAAGACTTTTTTAACGTCAGCAAATTCCCCGGCAAGCGCGGTCTGAAAAAGGACCCCAGCGTGACCTTGGAGTGGGCTTTGATGGCCGATGGCGTGGCTGTGGGTGACATCTACAAAGTACTGGGTACCGCCGCCGGTGTGGACCGCGCATTCAAAAAGCTGGACACGATCAAGAGCAGCATCGTCTGGTGGTCGGCTGGCGCACAACCCCCTCAGTTGCTGGCCTCGGGTGAAGTCGTGATGACCCACGCATGGCACGGTCGCATCGTGGATGCCAACGTCAAGGAAAAGAAAGACTTTGCAGTCGTGTGGGACGGCCAGGTTCAGATTCCTGACCTGTATGCCATCATCAAGGGCACGAAAAACCTGGAAGCTGCGCAAGAGTTTGTTCGCTTTGCGAGCAGCAGCCAGCCTTTGGCTGACCAAGCGAAGTACATCCCTTACGCACCAACCCGCAATTCTTCTCTGGCTTTGATTCCTGCGTCCAACCCCAACAAAGCGTGGTTGCCCAACGCAGGACATCCCGGCCGTGCAATGGCGACGAACTCTCAGTTCTGGATGGAAAACCAAGACGACTTGAACAAGAAGTTCGCTGCCTGGTTGGCCAAGTAAGAACATGACAGCGATCAGCACGACAGACCTGGGTCAGCGCCTGCGCAAAGCAGAGCGGCGCGGACACCTCTGGGCCTACGCGCTGATCGCGCCCTTGTTTCTTTTCGTTGCACTGAGCTTTCTGTTGCCCTTGGGCACGGTGTTGCTCAACAGCGTTTACGACCCGATCATTCCGGACAACCTGGCGCGCACTGTGCGGGCTTTGGATGCCTGGAATGGTCCCCGGGACCAGGTTCCCCCGGAGCCCGTGTTTGCCGCACTGGCCTTGGACCTGAAAGATGCGATGCAGGAGCAAAAAGCCGGCTCCATTGCCAATCGCCTGAATATTGAAGAGTCCGGACTGCGCACTATTTTTATGCGGGCCGCACGCCGAATAAACACCCAGGACGCAGGTCCGTGGGTACCGTTTTTTGAAGAGGCGGATCCCGCCTGGACGCAGCCGGTCATCTGGGGCACGATACGCAATCTGTCCTCGCCGACGCATTCTTTGTTTTTTCTTTCTGCGCTCGATTCGCGCCGTTTGTCTGACGGCTCGGTAGCCCCCCAGCCCGAGGACCAGCGCATTCACATCACGATTTATCTTCGCACGCTGGGCGTCGCCTTCACGGTCACGTTCATGTGTATCTTGCTGGGATTTCCCTTGGCCTATTTGCTGGCCCATTTGAAGGACAAAACGGCCAACTTGCTGTTGATCTTGGTGTTGCTGCCGTTTTGGACTTCGCTCTTGGTGCGCACTACGGCGTGGATGGTCGTGCTGCAAAAAGAGGGGGTCATCAACTCTCTTTTGCAAGCAGTGGGCCTGATCAGCGAACCGCTGCCGCTGGTGTTCAACCGCTTTGGTGTGGTCGCG
>CAIWRE010000529.1 GCA_903914985.1 uncultured beta proteobacterium
GTGATGGTCTCTGGCACGACCGGGTTCGACTATGCCACCATGACCATCTCCGACGACGTGCGTGAACAGGCCGCGCAATGCTTTAAAAACATCGCCATGGCACTGGTACAAGCGGGTGCCAGCCTCGACGATGTGGTGCGCGTAAGCTACATCCTGCCCGATACCGCAGACTTTGAACCCTGCTGGCCGGTGCTACGCCAGTATCTGGGCAAGGCCCGCCCAGCAGCGACCATGGTGTGCGCAGGCTTGCTGGATCCGCGCATGAAGATTGAGGTTGAAGTAAGCGCCTGGAAGCCGCCCTCTGCCTGACGGGGACACACGGGCACAATGAGCGCACAAAACTACTTTGGAGAACGCGCATGACTAAGGTCAAAATACTGGATGGCGGCATGGGCCGGGAACTCAAGCGCATGGGTGCGCCCTTCCAGCAGCCGGAGTGGTCAGCGCTGGCACTGTTGGAAGGCCCGCAGTTCGTGCGCCAGGCCCACGATGCCTTTGTACAGGGTGGTGCCGAGATCATCACCACCAACAGCTACGCGGTGGTGCCCTTTCACATCGGGCAGGAGCGGTTTGACGCCCAAGGCGTGGCATTGGCCCGATTGGCAGCAGAACTTGCACGCGCCAGTGCCGATGCCGCTGCGCACCCGGTCACGGTGGCGGGTTCTCTGCCACCGGCGCTGGGCTCGTACCGGCCTGATTTGTTTGAGCGCGAGGCGTCCGTGCGCATTCACCAGGCACTGATTGCCGGCATGGACGACTTGGTCGATGTGTGGCTGGCCGAAACGCAGAGCTCCATTGCCGAGATTCACGCAGTGCACGCCGCACTCCAAGGCAACACCAAACCGCTTTGGATTTCGTTCACTCTGGATGACGAGCCCGAGGGCGACACGCCGGTGCTGCGCTCGGGCGAGTCCGTAGCAAGCGCTGTCAGTGCAGCGTTGGCGCTGGGTGCGCAGGCCGTGCTGTTCAACTGCAGCCAGCCCGAAGTGATGGAGGCCGCCGTGATCGCTGCCAAACACACCGTGGCAGGTAAAGGCGCTGCGGTGGACATTGGCGTGTATGCCAATGCCTTTCCCGCCCAATCAAAAAAGGCCACCGCCAATGCCGTGATTCTGGACATCCGTGAGGATCTCGATCCCCTGTCCTATGTGAGGTGGGCGCAGCGCTGGGTGGACCAGGGTGCCACCATGGTGGGCGGATGCTGTGGCATTTCTCCCCAACACATTGCTGAATTGGCAGACGCGTTCGCCTGAGTGACTGTCAATCGCTATCAAGCCAGTGCAACGCGGCTAAAGTGGTGGCTTTGATTCTGAGGATACGCCCATGCGCATTTGGCAAAAGCCCATCTCCGTCGAACTGTTAACGCAAGGCACCTCCGGTACTGCCGACAGCCATTTGGGCATTGAATTCCTGGAAGTCGGGGACGACTACATCGTGGGCCGCGTGCCGGTGGACGAGCGTACCCGCCAACCCTATGGCCTGCTGCACGGCGGGGTCTCGGTGGTGTTGGCAGAGACACTGGGCTCCTGCGGCGCAGCATTTTCTTGCCCACCCGGTTACCGGGCGGTCGGACTGGATATCAATGCCAATCACCTTAAAGGTGTTCGCAGTGGTTGGGTCACCGGTACAGCACGGCCTGTTCACCGAGGTAGCACCACCCATGTGTGGCAAATCGAGCTGCGGGATGACAAGGGGGACATGAGCTGCATATCCCGTATCACCATGGCGATTTTGGCGCCGCGATAAACCGCGGCACAGCCCAGGCTTAGCCCTTGGCGGCCATGCGCTCGCTTTTCCAGTAGACGTCGTCACCCACCGTGCCGTCAGCGCGATGGCGATTGAGCACGCGCGCCAAGACAAACATCAAATCCGACAGGCGGTTGAGGTACTGGCGCGGTGTCTCTTTCAGCGCCTCTTCGTTGCCCAGCGCAACCACTGCGCGCTCGGCGCGGCGGGCCACGGTACGGCAGACATGGGCCAGGGCCGCGGCGCGGGTGCCCGCTGGCAGGATGAACTCCTGTAAGCGCGGCAGGTCCAGGTTGTAAGCCTCCAAGGCCTCGTCCAAAGCCAGTACGGCCTCTCCTTTGAGGAGCTCAAAACCCGGA
>CAIWRE010000530.1 GCA_903914985.1 uncultured beta proteobacterium
ATGACTCCATGGTGGGCGAGCGCGGCCAGGGTCTCTCGGGTGGCGAGCGTCAGCGTATTTCGATCGCCCGTGCACTGCTGATCGATCCGCGCATCCTGATCCTGGACGAAGCCACCAGTTCGGTGGACTCGGAGACCGAAAAAGAAATTCAAAAAGCCCTGGAAAACCTGGTGAAGGGCCGCACAACGATTGCCATCGCGCACCGGCTTTCCACCTTGCACCGTGCGGACCGCTTGGTGGTGTTGGACCGCGGCCGGGTGGTAGAAGAGGGCACGCACGACGCGCTCATGGCGCAAGAGGGTGCGTATTTCAATCTCTACCAAGCCCAGGCGCGCAACGCCGAGCCGGTCTTGGCGTCTGAGGGCAGCGAATCATGAGCCAGGAAATTGTTCAAACCTCCACGGGCTCGTCCGATGCCTTTATTTTGGAGCGCACCCCTTTTGGCAAGCTGGTGCTGACCAACGCGCAGGGTGAGCGCTTTGAGGGTGTGGTGCCGGTGCGCGCCTTTCCCATCCAGGCACCTGAAGAGGGTGTGTCCGTGGTCGATGCCGATGGCCATGAAGTGGCCTGGATTGCCGACTTGGGAGCGCTAGAACCGAACGCCCAGGAACTGCTGCGCCAAGAACTGACGCGGCGTGAATTCATGCCGGTCTTGCAGCGCATTGAGGCGGTCAGCAGCTTTTCCACGCCCTGCACCTGGACGGTACAGACCGATCGTGGCCCATGCGAGTTTGTACTGCGCGGCGACGAAGATATTCGCCGCATCGGTACAGACCATGGGTTGCTGATTTCGGACGCCCACGGCATCCACTACCTGGTGCCCGACCAGTTTGCGCTGGATGCCCAGAGCAAGAGAATATTGGACCGGTTTTTGTAAGGGCCCGGCGGCGCTTCACTTAGAAAGTGATCTTGCCCCGCAAGATGTCAAACCACATACGCCAGTCGCCCATCAGGCTGAACAGCGGGTATTTGAAGGTGGCCGGTTTGTTGTGCTCAAAAAAGAAATGCCCCACCCAGGCAAACGCATAGCCCTGCAACAGCGCCACCACGATCAAGCCTGGTGCAGCATGGACCAGCGCAGTGACCAAAAGCACCGCTGCAATGCTGGTGCCCGCAAAGTGCAGGCGCCGCGACACGCGGTTGGCGTGCTCGCCTAAATAAAAGGGGTAGAAATCTGCGAAGGTGGTGTAGCGCTCTTCGGGGTTCATGCCGCCTCCACGACTTGCACTGCAGCGCCTTCACCGCGCGCAGCAATCACACCGATTTCATAAACCTGCTCACCGCTTGCACGCAGGGTTGCCGCGCACGCCGCCGCAGCAGCAGCGTCTACCACCACCACCATGCCAATGCCGTTGTTGAAGGTGCGGTTCATTTCAATGTCGTCGATGCCGGCCGTGGTTTGCAGCCAGGCAAACAGTTCGGTTTGGGGCCAGCTGCCTTTTTGCAGCACGGCGGCGCAGCCATCGGGCAGCACGCGGGGAATGTTTTCCAGCAGGCCGCCACCGGTAATGTGGGCAAGTGCCTTGATGCCACCGGCAGTATCGCTGTGCGGGTGGGCAGCCAGGGCCGCGAGCACATTTTTCACATACAGGCGGGTGGGTTCCATCAGCGCTTGTTTGAAGGGTTTGCCGTCCAGCGTGGCGGGCGTGTTGCTACCCGCGCGCTCAATGCATTTGCGCACCAGGCTA
>CAIWRE010000531.1 GCA_903914985.1 uncultured beta proteobacterium
CCCACCATGAGGGTGCGTTCCGGCGGCACGCCCAGCTCGGCCATCAGCTCGAAGAGCATGCGGGCGTTGGGTTTGCCCGCCGTCTCGTCGGCAGTGCGCGAGGCATGAAACACGTTTTTGAGCTTCACATCGCCCAGTGCCTGATTCAAACCCCATCGACTCTTGCCGGTGGCCACCGTCAGCAAATGCTGCCTGGCCCGCAAATCGTCCAGCATGGCCAGCACGCCTGGAAACAGGGCGATGTCGTTTTGGTGCAGGGAATAGTGGTGCTTGTAGCGTTCCCCCAGCAAAGGATATTTTTCTTTGGGCACGTCCGGCGCAGCGTGGGCCAGGGCCTGCATCAAGCCCAATCCAATGACATAGGACGCGTCCTCGTCACTCGGCACGGTGCCGCCCGCGTCGCCCACCGCCAGCTGAATGCAACGGGTAATGATGGCG
This sequence comes from uncultured beta proteobacterium, assembly GCA_903914985.1. Lineage (GTDB taxonomy): Bacteria > Pseudomonadota > Gammaproteobacteria > Burkholderiales > Burkholderiaceae_C > Allorhodoferax. The sequence continues at coordinate 439 of CAIWRE010000531.1, forward strand.
GTGGAATCGAACAAGGTGCCGTCCCAGTCAAAGGCGATCAAATCAAAGCGGCGCGGGCGCTGTGGTGCGGAAGTCGAGTTCATGGCAAGGCGGTCGTGGGAAGAACAGAGGAAAGAAAAGCCGCGAGCTCGGGCGCCAGCGGCGCCAATAGCGTCAACCGTTCGCCGGTAGCTGGATGGTCGCATTGCAGACGCCAGGCATGCAAAAACATGCGCTTGAGCGCTTGGCCGCCTGGCGCGCGGGCCAGCGCCTTGTTGCGGTCAAAGTCTCCGTACTTGTCGTCACCCGCAATGGGCAAGCCCTCCGAGGCCAAATGCACCCGGATTTGATGGGTGCGGCCGGTCTTGATGGTGACTTCGAGCAGCGAGTACGGCTGGGCTGCGTCCTTGGCCGTGACCGCGTTGACTTTCACCAGGGTGAGCGATGGCATGCCGTCCGGGTCGTCTTTGGAAACCACCTTGACCCGGCGCTCCCCCTCCCCTTTGCCGCCTTCTACGTCCAGCAGGAATTTATGCAGCGGCTTGTCCAGCACCTTCTTATTAGTGGGCCAATGGCCCAGTACCAGTGCGAGATAGGTCTTGCCGGTACCCCGGTCGCGGAACTGGGCTTGCAAGTGCTTGAGCGCGCTGCGTTTTTTCGCAATCAGCAAAATGCCGCTGGTTTCCCGGTCCAGACGGTGCGCCAGCTCCAAAAACGGGGCCTGTGGACGCGCCATGCGCAACTGCTCAATGACCCCAAAGCTCACCCCGGAGCCGCCATGCACCGCCACCCCGGCGGGTTTGTCGATGGCCAAAAAGTGGGCATCTTCAAACAAGACCTCAAAACTTTTGGCCGGAACGTACTTGGCCGCACCGTCCGCCATGGCCTGCGCCTTGTCGGCGGCACGCTCCGACACCCGCACCGGCGGCAGACGCAACACATCACCCTCTTGCAACCGGGTTTCCGCACTGGCACGGCCTTTGTTGACCCGCACCTCACCGCTACGAATGATGCGGTAGATGTGCGTTTTCGGCACGCCTTTGAGGTGGCGCATCAGAAAATTGTCCAAGCGCTGGTCGCCACCACCCTCGTCCACCGTGAGCCACTGAACGGCCGCCACTGCTGCGCCCGGTGCCGGGGTGGTGGGCGCAGTCACTTTGGCCTCTATAATGTGTTTCACTAGCGATTTGCTGTAAGTGGTTGATTTGGTTGGAGTTTAGTCCACCCCCTGCCCAAAGCCTCGCTAGCCGGTCGATGCCGCCTTGCTGCATTGCTTGCAAATCACCCGCCAGATGCGGGCGATGGCCAGCACACAACACGGTCAAGCCTGAAGATTGAACCCCTGATACGGAATACCCCAAATTCCCAGACCCACCCGGTCTTGGAATGGAATGAAACGAGAGATTTGTGTTGAAGCCCTTGAAAACCTTGTGCCTGCCCAGCGTCTACGCTGGGTTCGTTGGCACGTTTGAGGCCATCCCAGCCGACCGTGGGGCAGCCAATGCTGCCTGCGGCGCTGCATCAACCCCTGTCCACCCGCTCGTCAGCATCCCTGCGCCTACGCTTCGCCACCCTGTGTGAGCCGAAGTTCTCCGGCAATTCCTCCTCAGTTCAGTTTTCCGGTTCAGGCATCGTTGGCCCATTTTGGGCAGATGACAACTGAAAAGGATGCACTCCATGAAACGGATGCTAATCAACGCCACCCAGGCTGAAGAACGCCGCCTGGCCATCGTCGACGGACAAAAACTCCTCGACTACGAAATCGAAATCGAAGGGCGCGAACAGCGCAAGGGCAATATTTACAAGGCTGTGGTGACCCGCGTCGAGCCTTCGCTGGAAGCCTGCTTTGTGGACTACGGTGAAGACCGCCACGGCTTTCTGCCGTTCAAGGAAATCTCCAAACAGTACTTCCAGCAAGGTGTATCGGTCA
>CAIWRE010000532.1 GCA_903914985.1 uncultured beta proteobacterium
CTCGGTAGCGCAAAAGCTCGACAAGCTGGGCATGCGCGGCAGCCACACCGGCGAGCTGGTATTCCACAACGTCGAAGTGCCCCTTGCCAATGTGCTGGGTGGCCTGAACCAGGGTGCCAAGGTGCTGATGAGCGGCCTGGACTACGAGCGCGCGGTGCTGAGCGGTGGCCCGCTGGGCATCATGCAAGCCGTGATGGACAACGTGGTGCCCTACATCCACGACCGCAAGCAGTTTGGCCAAAGCATTGGTGAGTTCCAGCTCATTCAAGGCAAGGTGGCCGACATGTACACCGTGCTGCAAGCCGGGCGATCGTTTGCCTACACCGTCGCAAAAAACCTCGATGCTTTGGGCTCTGAGCATGTGCGCCGTGTCCGCAAAGACTGCGCCAGCGTCATCTTGTGGACTGCCGAAAAAGCCACCTGGATGGCGGGCGAAGGTGTGCAGATTTTTGGGGGCAACGGCTACATCAACGAATACCCCCTGGGCCGCTTGTGGCGCGACGCCAAGCTGTATGAAATCGGCGCGGGCACCAGCGAAATCCGCCGCATGCTGATCGGCCGCGAGCTGTTTGCCGAGACCATGTAAGCAAGGAAAGATATGAGTACTGAACTGACCGAGCTGTTTGACAAAAACCGCGACTGGGCCCGCAAAACCGAAGAGCGCGAGGCGGGTTTCTTCACCCGTTTGCTGCAGCAGCAAAAGCCTGAGTATTTGTGGATTGGCTGCGCCGACAGCCGTGTGCCTGCCAACGAGCTGGTGGGCCTGCTGCCCGGTGAGCTGTTTGTCCACCGCAATGTGGCCAACCTTCTGGTGCACTCCGACCTCAATGCTTTGTCGGTCATTCAATACGCAGTGGACGCGCTGGGTGTGAAGCACATCATCGTGGTGGGCCACAGCAACTGCGGCGGCATACGCGCTGCCATGACCAACCAGCGCGCCGGCCTGGTGGACAACTGGCTGCGCCATGTGCAAGACGTGCGCGACGCGCACGAAGTGTTTTTGGAGAGCCTGCCCGAAGATAGCCGGGTGGATGCGCTGGTGGAGCTCAATGTGTTGGAGCAAGCTCGCAACGTCTGCCGTACCACCGTAGTGGCCGACGCCTGGCTTCGCGGCCAGTCGGTGGTGGTGCATGGCTGGGTCTATGGCCTGCACAACGGCTTGCTGGAAGACATGTGCATTACCGCGGCCAGCGTGGACGAAGTCACACCGGCCTATGGCCGCGCGCTGTACGCCCTGCGCCAGCGCTGGGCGCAGCGCACCCGCAAACCCTGAACCCGAGGCGACGCACCATGTTCCCCACCCGCCTGGACTCCCGCGTGGCCTACGAGATTGCCAAAGCCATGATGGATGGCTTTAACCGCCACTACCAACTGTTTCGCAGCGAATCAGCGCAGGCCAAACAGCGCTTTGAAGCCGCTGACTGGTCGGCCCAGCAAAGCGCCCAGCGCGAGCGCATCGAGTTTTATGACCTGCGGGTGCGCGAATGCTCGAACCGGCTGGAGCGCGAGTTCAAGGCCGGCGAGCAAGCGATGGACATCTGGCAGCAGGTCAAACTGCA
>CAIWRE010000533.1 GCA_903914985.1 uncultured beta proteobacterium
ATCCACCACCAGGCGGCTGACCGGTGCGCGTACCACTTGTGCGGCTGGGATGCCCGAAGCGAACAAACGCAGGGTCAGGTGATCGGTCATCTTGATCAACTCCTCACTGAGCTCTGCATCGCTCAGGGTGATCTGCTGCCTCACACCCGGTGGAATGAAGGTCGAATCGTGCGGCACGTGAAAGATCACCCAGGGCGGACAAGGCTCGCCTTCTGAGGTCCAAGGGTTTGCCGATGCGTGGGGTGTATTCATCATTTCCATTTTTTGATTGCCCTCCAGACCACTACACGCGCCGCGAGTCTCGAGCCGGTTCGCCTTAGAGCACGACAGGCACCATCCAGGAGCCACCACACGGTGTAGCTGCCGATAGCCATGGAAGACAAAACGACGGCAGTCTCCAATGGCGACTCCTGAAAGAGTTCGATCAAGAGCTTGATCAGCATACAAATACCAAAAATCAACCAGACCAGAAAAACCACCGCACGGTGGATCAGTCGGTCAAAAAGCTCAACCATGTCGCTTGCCTTTCTGGATTCGAACTTCATTCAAAAATTTGTGCCTGTCCCAATTTAACCAACACAAGGCTCATGGCGTGAGCTTGTACCGCCGTATCTTTTGTACAGTTGATTTAATCAGTTTTGGTGTTATATTAAGCGAATGGACGACAAAACCTTTTCGCTTGACGACCTCTGCACCCTCACCGATGTGCCTAAACGGACGGCGCGTTACTACATGCAGCTGGGGCTGATAGACCGCCCGGTGGGCGAAACGCGCGGGGCGCACTACACCGGCAAACACCTCGACCAACTGCTTCGCGTCAAGCAACTCAGCGATGCCGGGGTGTCGCTCGATCGCATTCGCGAGGTGATGTCGGGTGCCGCGGCGCCAGTGCCCCCGCGCGCCAAGCGTGCCGGCTCCATTGACGTGCGCAGCCATCTGCATGTAGCCCAGGGCATAGAGATTGAGATTTCTCCTGAAGAAGCCGGTATGACACCGGAACAAATCAGAGCCTTCGTGCGCGAAGTGATGCTGGCCGCAGAGCGTGTGATGGCCCGACCCGACCCGATCAACCCTCCATCCAACTACAGCGCGCCCGATGGCACGTCAACACTTTGAAGGCCACGCCATGAGCAAAGAAACCACATTCAGCAGCAAAAGCGGTGATCACGTAGCGCTCAAGCGCATTCACATCGATGGCCGGATCGACGGACTGCTATGGACCATGACCAGTCAACAGCACTACCGCAACGAGACCGGCAAAAACTTGGAAACGGTGTACACCTTCCCGCTGGCGCCCGGGGCTGTTCTGCTGGGCCTGGCAGTCCAGATCGGCGACAAAATGCTGCACGGTACCGTTGTTGAAAAGGCGCGAGCCACGGCGCAGTATGAAAAGGCCATCGACGATGGCGACATGCCCGTGATGGTTGAAGCCACTTGCGAGGGCCTTTACACCGCCAATCTGGGCAACTTAAAGGACGGTGAATCGGTCACCATTGAAATCCAATCGGCACAACTGCTGCGCGTGGAACAAGGCCAGATGCGCCTGCAGATTCCCACCGTCATCGGGGAACGCTATGGGGACGCGCACGCAATCGGGGGTTTGGCGCAGCATGAATCCACAGCAGTGAACGCGCTGGTGGAATACCCGTTCACCTTGAACATCGACATTACCGGTGCGGCGGCGGGCGCAAAAATCAGCTGCCCGAGCCACCAGGTCAGTCTGGTGGCCAAAGGCAGCGGGCTGTCTGTGGCCTTGGAACGAAACAGTTTCTTAGACCGTGACTTCGTCCTGCATTTTGATGACCTGCAGGGCCAGTCCTTTGCGGTGCTGTCCGGCAATGACGACGAGTCTTGGATGCTGGCCAGTTTCTGCCCGCATCTTGAAGGCCTCCCAGCACTGCAGAGCGAGCCGCTGCACCTGAAAATTCTGATTGACTGCTCCGGCTCCATGCAAGGCGACAGCATCCGCCAAGCCCGGGATGCGCTTTCGGCGGTATCGAAGCTGCTAAACCCCGCAGACTTTGTTTCGTTCAGCCGGTTTGGCAGCCAGGTGCAGCACGCCATTCCAAGCATGGAGTCATGCACCAGCGCTTTTGTTCAGGGCACCTTGGCGCGCGCCATCCAAACCACCGACGCAGACCTGGGGGGCACAGAAATTCCCGGCGCCTTGGAAGCGGTTGCAAGCATTTACGCCAAGCCCAAAAGCGAGCGCGGGGTGGCCGTACTGCTGGTGACGGATGGCGAGGCCTGGGACATTCAATCCAGCGTGGCGATGGCAAAGCGATCGGGGCATCGCATTTTTTGCGTGGGCGTGGGCAGCACACCGGCTGGGAATTTGCTCACAGACCTGGCCGACCAAACCGGCGGCGCCTGCGAGTTGGTTTCGCCCAATGAAGACATGGGTGCCGCGATCCTGCGAACCTTTAAGCGTATGCGCAGCGTGGAGGCCAGCAAAGTGACCGTGCAATGGCCCGGGAAACCCTTGTGGCAATCGGCAGTGCCGCTGCGCCTGTATGAGAACGAGACGCTGCATCTGTTTGCAAAGTTCCGCAAGCCACCCTCTGACGTACCCACTTTGACCTGGACTATGGACCGGCAACATTTCCAGTGCAAGCCGGTCGAAATACTCCAACGCCAGGACGAAACGCTGGTGCGCATGGGAGGTGCGAGCCAAATGAAAACGGCAAAGTCTGCTCCGGAGACAAGCGCGCTGGCCCTGAAATACCAATTGCTCAGTCAGGAAAGCAACCTCATCCTGGTGCACGTGCGTTCCGTGGAGGAAAAGGCCAGCTCACTTCCAGAGTTGCAGCAAATTGCACAAATGCAGGCGGCCGGGCAAGATGGCTTCGGGTCTGCGGTCGCCTATGCCGCCAGCCGGCCATTGCAGATATTGCGATACGCCGCGGACAGCCTCGCGATGTCAATATCGGACTCACATTCGTCGGCTTCGGTGTGGCGCGGCACACGAACCGCAGCAGCGCAAAAGCAAGACACGCTGGCGAACGGTGGCATGGATGATTACGAAATTCCCGCGTTTTTACGCGCTCAGCCGAAGCCCGATGCCAGGCCCCTCTTACACAAACTGCTTCGAAAGCAAGTTGTGCTTCCCTTCAAGGCTGCAGATGACCATGAAACGCCCGCCTTCTTGCGTAAGCGGGATGACTCGGCACCTCCAAAGGTGGCAAAAGCCCCCGCAGACCCGGTGCCACTCGCCCTGCCCGCGCGGGGAGCAGATGTACTGCGGCGCTTTAACGCCTTGGCTTGGAAAGAAACAGACTTTGCCGTGGTCGTTGACGCACTCGAACACCTGGTAGCCGGCAGTGGTATCGGCAAACTACTGGACCAAATCATTGCCGCCGGGAATACGCGTGAACATGTGTGGGCCGTGTACCTGGAATGCTTGATTGCGAAGGCCAACGGAATGTTCGCACTTGATCGCCATGCATTGAGGCTGCTGAGGCATGAAATATCGTTGATCAGCGACCAGGAAAAGACTTCGCTGGCGGCCACTTTCGCGTGAGCGACAGGAGGCGAGCTCGCAGCTTGGATTTCCCGTGGGATGGGGTAGCGTCAGGGTAGGGGGAGTTTGAGGAAGAGTGTGCAGAACAATGCGCTAAGTCATTGATCTGCACATCTTTTTTTGTTTAACGTGGGCTGGCGGTGGCCTACGTTAGCTATCACTGGCGGAGAAGGCGGGATTCGAACCCGCGGAGGGTTTTACCCCTCGCACGCTTTCCAGGCGTGTGACTTAAACCGCTCATCCACCTCTCCAGAGCCTCTGATTTTAACCTGCAAATGGCTTGTTTTTAGACGGGTGCCAATTTGCTGGAACATTTAGAGGAATACACAGACGAAAAAAAGCCCGCTTGCGCGGGCTTTTTCCGGATCCGACGGATCGCAGAGATTCGCTGATTAGCGGATCACAGCGATGGTAGTCAGAGCGCCACCTTTGATGGTCTTCAGAGTCAAGGCACCATTCAAGATGTCGCCCTTTTCGTCAAAGGAGATGGGGCCAGTCACGCCCTTGTAGTCTTTGGTCGCAGCCAGAACCGGCAGGTACTTGGCGGGGTCCGAAGACTTGGCAGCAACCATGG
>CAIWRE010000534.1 GCA_903914985.1 uncultured beta proteobacterium
CGGCACCATTGACCTGGGTGGCTCGGCCATCACAGGCGCAGTCAACATCGACCAGGGCCAGGCGCTGACCCTGATCGCTGATGGACTGCACTTTGCGTCTGATGACAGCATCAACCTCAGCTTTGATGCAGCCCAGGGCACCCACCTGGGCACCAGCCTGAAGGATCTGCAGCATCTGGGCGTCGATACCGTTCTGTCGACCGGCCACGACATCAATGTGGACCTGGGCAGCGGTGACGCGTTGTCAGGCTCGCAAGTTCCGTCCTTCGACCACTCTCTGGATGTGACTCTGGACTTGGGTGCCGGCCAGCATCTGTCAGAGATCGAAGCGCTGGCACAAGTGCTGGCCGATGCCGGTATCGACCACATCGCCTTGGCCCAAAGCCAATTGGGCGACTTGGCAAGCGACGCAGCAACCCATGCGCTGATCAACGCCGGCATTGACTTCAATGTGGTGGTTGGCTCCACGGCCCCTGCAGCGTCTGAGCGTCTTGAGCAAATCGTTGACATCTATAAAAACGGCGTCGATTTGCTCTCAGACATGCTGGATCCGAACGCCAATATGGGCGAGCTGGTCAAGGCGCTGAGCCAGGCCGGCATCCATGAAATCATTGTCGACAAGCCTGCATCTGTGGTCATTGGCGACCAGTTGGCCTCTGCGCTGCACGACGCGGGTATGTTGCAAGCCATGCCCGACGCATCGGTCGAAATCGATGCAGGTCTTGCGGCCCGTATGCAGACCAGCCTCAAGGCCATGGCCGACCTGGGCGTGGACCACGTGGTGTCCGGTGTGGCTGCCGATGCGCACATCATGTTGGCACTGGGTACCGAAGTGCAAGACCTTGCCAGCGTGCTGCAGTCCTTCATCAGCGAAACCGACCAGGTGTCCACCAAGACCATCTTCGACCACGCGGTCGACTTGTATGTGGGCAATGCGGTGGGCGTGGATACCTTGCAAACCCTGCTCGAGAGCGGCATGGGCAGCAAGCTGGCCGACCTGGGTATCAGCAAGGTGGTCGCGCAAGACCTGCCGCCGGTCCAGGTCATCGGTGCGACCCCGGATCACACCGATCCATTCATGATCGATATCACTCACCTCAAGACACCGCATTGATGTCCTTTAATTACCTATGACTGAAGCCCCCACCCGTATTGCCACCAAGGGCGACAAGCAACCGGTGCGCAAGGTGCTGATGCAGGCGCGCCGCGCCTTCTTTTTTGCGATGGGTTTGACCATCGTGATTGACACCCTGAGCATCACGCCGCTGCTCTACATGATGAATACCATGGACCGGGTGCTGTCGAGCCGCAGCGGCGTGACGCTGGTGTCACTGACTGTGGTGGTGCTGGCCTTTTATGTATTTTGGTCCGCCCTGGAGTGGATCCGTTCGCGCCTGATGATTCGCTTGTCCTTGCGCATCGACTGGGACATGGCGGCAGATGTTTTTGACGCGTCATTCCGCCGTTATGTGGGCCGCAAAAATGTCAACGTGCAGCAGCTCCTGGGCGACCTGCAGGCCTTGCGGAGCTTTCTGACCGGGCCGCCCGTGCAGTCTTTGATGGACGCACCGTTCGCCTTGGTGTTCATCTGGATCGGTGCACTTTTTCATCCCTACCTGGCAGCTTTTGCACTGGGTACTTCGGTGCTGATGCTGATTGTGAGCTACCTGACCACCAAGGTAACCACTCCCATCTTGAAAGAGGCCAGCGATGCCAACACCGAGGCCACCCGGGTGGCCGGTAACAGTCTGCGCCATGCCGAAGCTACCCTGGCCCTGGGCATGCTGGGCGCGGTGCGCAAGCGCTGGTACGACCAGCACCGCGTCTACCTCACCAACCAGGTCAACGCCAGCGAGGCCACCGGGCTCATGGGCGGCGTCTCGGGCTACTTGCAAAAGGCGATGCCGTCCTTGCAAATGGCCCTGGGTACTTTTCTGGCGATGGAAGGCCTGATTACCGGCGGCATGATCATGGTCGCCAGCATGCTGATCAGCAAATCGGTCGCCCCGATTCAAAAGCTGCTGGGCAACTGGCCCAGCATCGTGGCCGCGCGCCAGGCCTATGACCGCTTGAACGAACTGCTGGCTGATGATTTTGAGAACAGCCAGCAAATGCAACTGCCCGCACCCCAAGGCGCGGTCGACGTCGCCAAGGCAGTGGGTGTGCCGCCCGGCCACAACAAACCGGTGCTGGCCGACATCAACTTTGCACTGACGCCCGGCGAGGTGCTGGCGGTGGTGGGCCCAAGTGCCGCCGGTAAATCGTCCCTGGCCAAAATGCTCATGGGCCTGTGGAAGCCTGCGTCCGGCTCGGTGCGGCTGGACGGTGTGGAACTCTCCGACTGGAGCCACGACGAGGTCGGCCCGCTGGTGGGCTATGTGCCGCAAGAGATTGACTTCTTTGAAGGCACCGTGGCAGAAAACATTGCGCGCCTGGGCGAGGTGGATCCGGCCAAGGTGGTGCACGCCGCGCAGCTGATTGACATGCACAACACCATTCTGACCTTTCCCAAAGGCTACGACACCTTGCTGGGTGAGACCGGTTTTGCCCTGTCCGGCGGCCAGCGTCAGCGCATGGCGATTGCCCGCGCCGTGTACGGCATGCCCAAATATGTGGTGATGGACGAGCCCAACTCCAATCTGGACGAAGTGGGCGAAAACGCCCTGGTCGCCACCGTGCAGGCCCTCAAGCAAAACGGTTCCACTGTGGTGCTGACCACCCACCGCCCGCGGCTGGTGGGTGTGGTCGACAAAATGCTGGTGCTCAAAGCCGGACGCCAGGTGGCTTTTGGCGATGCCCGCGAAATGCTGGACGCGGTGCGCAAACTGCAGGTGGTGCCCACCGACGGTGCAGCCCCCGACCCTGCCGACCCGGCCCCGGCGGCACCCGCTGCGCCGGTCTTGCTCCAGGCGGTGCAATGATGAGCGCTGATATCCCTGTGCAAGCGGAGGCGGCTGCCAAGCCCGGCATTTTTGGTCGCATGGACGCCGGCGTTGGACGTTGGGTCAAAGGCTGGAACCCCTACGAGCCCGGCAAAGTCAATCGCCGGGGACTGCAGCCGGTCGAGGTGGAAGAGTCGGCCATCCGCCGCAATGCCGCGCTGTGGTTTTTGGCCTTTTTTGGTGCATTCCTGGCCTGGGCCTTTTTGGCGCCGATTGACGCCGGTGTCACCGTGCCCGGCAGCGTGATGGTGCTGGGTAACCGCAAAACCGTGCAACACCCCTCCGGTGGCGTGGTGGAGGAAATCAATGTCACCGAAGGCGCACAGGTCAAACAGGGTGAAGTGCTATTGCGCGTCAATCCCCTGAGAGCCGAAGCCGATTTGACCGGCGCTGAGCTCATGTACATCAACCTCCTGGCGTCGGAGTCGCGGCTCAAGGCCGAGCGCGACAACCTGGGTGGCATCAACTGGGCAGATGAGCTGCGCAAACGCTTCAAGCCGGGCGACCC
>CAIWRE010000535.1 GCA_903914985.1 uncultured beta proteobacterium
CCGGCAGGCGACTGTTCATTCCAAGCAATTGGCACATGAAAACAGTTTACGCCTTTCAACACACGCACTAGCACATCAGCGCTTACGCTGTCAGTTGCGTGGCTCGCTCCACAGTTTGCCGCCCGTTGCCCAGTTTTCAGCCTTGACGTCGGTAATCAGGACGTCCACCGAGTCGGGTGAGCCACCCAGCACTTCCACGCTGACGCGGGTAATTTCCTGAACCAGCTTTTTCTTTTGTTCCAGGGTGCGGCCTTCGATCATTTCAACATGGTAAGTGGGCATGGGACTCCTTCAATCGGGTTAAGTCGGCGTGGTGCGGCAGCGCCGCGGTGATCTCGCAGTTTAGACTGCGGTATGGCAAAAACACACGCGGAGCGGGACTTTGAATAGGCAGGTGCGCGCTTTTTCGCGCCGTCCGGGCTTAGGCGTGGTGGTCGGCGCTTTGGTGTTGCTGCACCTGGTGTGGGGGGCTGTGATGGGCTTGTCGGTGGACGAGGCGCATTACTTGCTGTACGCCGCCCACCCCGCGTTGAGCTATTTTGACCATCCTCCGCTGGTGGGTTGGGTGCAGATGCCCTTGGTGGCGCTGGACGCGCCCCTGGCCTTGCTCCGCGTGCTACCCGGTGCGCTGTGGTTGGGCACGGTGCTTCTGGTCTACCAACTGGCAGGTCGGCTGGGCCATTCGGGTGGCGGCGCGCCGCATCGCGCGGGCCTGTGGGCGGTAGCCGCACTGGCGCTGGCGCCCCTGGTGCATGTGCTGGCCATTGGCCTCCTGCCCGACACCTTGCTGATGTTCTTCGCGGTGCTGCTCATGTGGCAAACCCAGCAGCTCATGCAGCCTCAAGCGCTGCGCCAAACAGGGCCCTGGCTGCTATGGGGACTGATTCTGGGACTTTCCGGTTTGAGCAAGTACACCGCGATCTTTTTTGCAATGGCGTCGGCCCTGTGTTTGCTGCAGGCGCATGGGCTGCGGGTGGTGCGCGTGCCAGCGCTATGGGTGGCTGTTGCGCTGGCCATTTTGATGGTGTCGCCCGTGCTGGTGTGGAATGCACAAAACGGCTGGGTTTCTTTTGTGTACCAAGCCCGGCACGGTGCGGGAAGCGCCTGGCAAATACAGAACCTGCTGCAGTTTGCGCTGGTGCAGGTGCTGGCCTATGGCCCCTTGGTGTGGTTCGGTGTTCGGGCCCGCACTTCAGGGGGCGTTCTGCGCTGGTTTTTTGTGCTGCCTTTTGCGGTGCTGGCCTGGCTGTCGGGCGGGGGCAGCAGCCTGCCGCACTGGACGGCACCTGCGTGGGCAAGCCTTGCACCGTTTGCCGGTGTGGCCTTGGCGGATTTCTGGGGGCAGGGTCTGGACCGTCGGCCCCTGCGTCGATTCTTTTTAGGCGCATGGGTCGCCCTGCAAGCGATGGCGAGCGCGGGTTTGCTGTGGCTGATGCTGAGTGCGGGCTGGCCGGTCTTGCCGCGCACGGCGGACGATGCGCCTGTGGGTGCCAATCCCTTTGTCGATGTGTACGGCTGGCAAGAGGCGGGTACCAAGGCCAAAGCGCTTGCCGCCCAGCAGGGCCTGGGCAGTGTGTCGGTGCAGCACTGGACGCTGGCCAGCCGCCTGGCTTGGTATGCCCAGCCCTTGCCCGTGCATGACTTGGAAGACCGCTTTGACCAGTTCACGCTGTGGGCCGGGCCCTTGCCCGTGGGCGCAGACACGCTCCTGGTGGATTGGTCAGCCATGGCTTATGTGGTGCCGCTCGGGGAGCACGGCTTTGAGAAGTGCG
>CAIWRE010000536.1 GCA_903914985.1 uncultured beta proteobacterium
AAATCCAAGGTCCGGGTGGACAAATACTCTTCCAACTCCTTGTCTTCAATCGGCGAATGGCGCGCATTCACTGCCGCCACCTTTGCGGGGTCCAAATCGAGGGCAACAACGGTATGGTGCTGCGAAAGCAGCACCGCGTTGCTCAAACCCACATAGCCACATCCTGCAACCGCAATTTTCATGGTCATCCAAACTTGATTTCGTTGGGGGTAATGGCACGCAGGTATTTTTCGCACCATTCTTTGCCATTGGTCTGGCTCATGTACAGGTTGCGGTAGTTCACCCAGCACGCCGCCAGCCAGGCCGATTGGGTACGGTGGGCCACATCTTTCATTTCACGCAACAGCTTCAAGTGCACATTCAACTCGCGCTCCCGCTCGGGCAAAGCCACTTTGAAAGACTTCAATCCCTTGCCGTCCGAGCGCATAAAAGTGGTAAACAAGCGCTCCACAATGAAGGGAATATAGGTGGCTCCCGCGTGCAAGCCTTTGTCGTCGGCGACCTTGGAATGCAACATATCCCGCACCTTGGAATCCAGGGCCTTGTCGGCGGTCACCAGCACGCGTTTTACGAATGGAATAAACAGTTCCCAAAACCTGGGCGAGGCCACAAAGTAATTGGCCGCTGAATAGTTACCCGAAGACTCGATGGTTCGCAGCTCTTTGTCGTCCAGTCCAGCAGCCGCATAGAACTGCCGGATCAGTTCGAGAAACTGCGGGTGCGACACCTCGCCCTGCACCCACATGTTGTGGTACAGCGCTTCGTTGTAAGGATGGGGGTTGCAAAAGTACACGTCGTAGCCGGGATGGTCGACGATCTGCTTGACCAGCTCAGCCCCTTGCATGCCCGTCTTTTCGGCAAAACGCCATGACAAGGCACCCCAAAGCGTTGCGCCCTGGGTTGCGGCATTGCGCTGCAGCTGCTCAAACACGTTGAATTCCATCAACTCTGAGGTGCTGCGGCTGTTGTCCAAAGGGTAAAACGCAGGGTCGAGCAATTCACGCTGCCAGCCCTCAAAATAAATCTGAAAAATCCGGATCGGCGAATTCAAGGCACGCGGCGGTTCTTTGGCCAACTTGTTTTCCAACTTGCCTTCCACCGCAGGTGTCGGGCCCGATGCTTTCGGCAAATCCGCGACACTTTTTGACACCTCTTCCAAGGTGCGCACGTTGGACACCGCAGCCTGCGGCGTTGCCACAACGGCAAGTACTGGCGCCACCACGGGCGGTGCGGACTTGACCGCCTTCTTGGCAGCGGCTGCCTTGACTGGCTTTTCAGCAGGCACGGGCAACGGTGCAGCGGGCGCGGCCGGCACTGCCGGCGCTGGAGTAGCGACTTTGGACGCCTTGGTGATTTTTTCAGGCGACGCCTTCGCTGCTTTTTTTGCCGCGACCGGAACCGCAGGCGCCTTGGCCGGCGTTTTTTTGGATGAGGTCACCATTGTTTATCTCCGATGTTCAAAAGACTTTTTAAATTGCCATTTTTCAATAGCTACGAGTTTAAACCTACACTTCTGCGATGCGCAGTACCCCTGGCTTCAACCTTGTCGGCTATGCCACATCCCCCACGGGTTTGGGCGAAGACCTGCGTTCCTTTGCCGCCATGCTGAACCATTTGGGCATTGCCTTTTCGGTGGTCGACGTGCCCACCGATGTGCAAGGCAAAGTGCCGGTGGCCTGGCAACACATGACCACGCAGGACTACGGCACCACCGTATTTTTCATGGCCGCCACCGAGTGCGAGCGCCTCGCCAAGTTGCACCCGGGCCTGACCGCCCTGGCGCGCACCAAGGTGGGCTACTTTTTGTGGGAACTGCCGGACTTCCCGCCGGAGCAAGCGCAGGCATTGCGGCTGATGGACCATATCTGGTGCCCCACCCGCTTTGTCCAGCAGGCCTTTTTCAAACAGTCGCGCCAACTCACGCTGGCGCTGCCATTGCCGGTCGTGCAGCACAGCGCCACCGGCCGTGATTTCCGAAAACAATTGGGTATACCGTCTCACGCCTTTGTCTCTTTGTATATGTTGGACCTG
>CAIWRE010000537.1 GCA_903914985.1 uncultured beta proteobacterium
CAGTGTGAGTGGCGGCGGTCGCGCTGCCCGCCAGAGGCTCCTGGAACCACATGGCTTGGAAGGTTTTGCCTGCGTTGACGAACTCGGCGCTCAGCACCCGGCCGGGACGCAAGGGTTCGCCATCGCCTTCCAGGGTTTCGTAGACCACGGAAAAGCGGTCTCCCTTGCGCAGTGCCCGGTGAAAATCGATGTCGCCCGAGAAAATTTCTGCCATCTGCACTGCAATAGCGTCTGGAATGCGGGCGTCGTCGGTAGCGGCAAACAGGGAGGATTGAATGGTGCCACTGGCCATGCGCGAGCTCACGCTCAGCGGCAGTGTCTCCAGTTTCGAGCCGTAGCCCTGCGCGGACTTGGCGATGGTCAGGCGTTTGAAATTGCCGTCATCTTCGGGACTCCAGCGTGCGCTCAGGGCGACCAGGCCGCCGCGCTCGTCCACTTCCGCGCTCACGCTGCGTCCTGCACGTCCCATCAAAGTTTGCTGCACCAGTCGGTCGCTGCGCAAAAAGGCGGCAGCGGCCACGTCTGACACGCCCAAGCGCTTGAGCAGGGTGTCTGCTGTGTCGGTACTGCGGGTCAGGTCGGTGCGGTAGAGCCGCAATGCTTGCGCGGCCAGGGCCTCGTACTGGGGCTCCAGGGCCAGCGGCTGCACCACCTCAACCACGGTTCGCTGCGGCAGCTTGGCGACGTCAGGGCCCAGGTTGGCCACGGCAAAGCTGCCGCCTGCGCCACCCAGCAACAGCGCGGCAACGCCGCCCAGCACACGCCGGGGGTGCCGGTGCAGTGCCATAGCAATGCGCTGTGCGGCTTCTACCGCCAGGGTCAGGTTCAAACTCATGCAGGGGCTCCTCGCAGGGCGGGGGGCAAGCAGCCACCGCACCGGGGTGCGCTTCGGCGGCGACTAAAATCGTCTGCCTGAGCCAAAACGCGCGTGAAATTCAGCATCCAGTATATCGGGCTTCGCCTTTTTCGCCTAGAAAAAGCGCCAGTCTCCCCCAGCTTTACACCTTTGTTATGAACCCAGCAAGCCAAGCCTCCCATCCCATGACAGACAGCGTTCGCGAGGCGTTGGCGGTGTCGCTGCGCGGCTGCGATGAGCTGATTCCGCAAGAAGAGTGGGTCAAAAAGCTGGCGCGCTCGCAGGCCACCGGCAAGCCCCTGCGTATCAAGCTGGGCCTGGACCCCACCGCGCCTGACATCCACTTGGGCCACACCGTGGTGCTCAACAAGATGCGCCAGCTACAAGACCTGGGCCACACGGTCATCTTTTTGATCGGGGACTTCACCAGCATGATTGGCGACCCCTCGGGCCGCAACACCACCCGCCCGCCGCTCACCGCGGAGCAAATCAAGGCCAACGCCGAAACCTATTACAAGCAAGCCAGTCTGGTGCTGGACCCTGCCAAGACCGAAATTCGCTACAACAGTGAATGGAGCGATCCGCTTGGGGCGCGCGGCATGATCCAGCTGGCCAGCCGCTACACCGTGGCGCGCATGATGGAGCGCAACGACTTTCATGACCGCTTCAAGGCCGGCCAGTCCATCAGCGTGCACGAGTTTTTGTACCCCTTGATGCAGGGCTACGACAGTGTGGCGCTGCACAGCGACCTCGAGCTGGGCGGCACCGATCAGAAGTTCAACTTGCTGGTGGGGCGCCAACTGCAGGCCGAATATGGCCAGGAGCCGCAGTGCATTTTGACCATGCCACTGCTCGAGGGCTTGGACGGCGTAGAAAAAATGTCCAAGAGCAAGAACAACTACATCGGCATTTCCGAGGCGTCCAACACCATGTTCGCCAAGGTGCTGAGCATCTCCGACGTACTGATGTGGAAGTGGTACACGCTGCTGAGCTTCAAGAGCGAGGCCGAGATCGCCGCCCTGCAGGCGGAAGCGGCCGCCGGACGCAACCCCAAAGATGCCAAAGTGGCGCTGGCCAAAGAAATCACGGCACGTTTTCACAGCGTAGCGGCGGCCGACGCGGCCGAGCAGGACTTCATCAACCGCAGTCAGGGCGGCATTCCCGACCAGATTGACGAAATGCACGTCGCGCTGGGCGAGGGCGCTGCGCCTCTGGGCATCGCGGCCTTGCTGAAAACCGCCGGGCTGGCAGACTCCAGTGGTGCGGGCAACCGCCTGATCGACGGTGGCGGTGTGCGCGTGGACAGTGCCGTGGTCAGCGACAAGGGCCTGAAGCTGGGCGCAGGCACTTATGTGCTTCAGGTCGGCAAGCGCAAATTTGTGCGCGTGACCCTGGCCTAAAGCCTCATGCAGGCGCTGATCCAACGGGTGCGCCGCGCCAGCGTCACCATCGACGGTACCGTGGTCGGCAGTATCGGTGCCGGCCTGTTGGTGCTGGTCTGTGCCGAGCAGGGCGACACCGAGGCGCAGGCGGACAAGCTCTTGGCCAAGATACTGAAGCTGCGCATCTTCAGCGACGCCGAGGGCAAAATGAATCGCTGCGTGCAAGACCTGGATGGCGCAGGCCTCCATGGCGGCCTGCTGGTGGTAAGCCAGTTCACCCTGGCGGCCGACACCTCCGGCGGCAACCGGCCCAGCTTCAAAAACGCGGCGTCACCAGCGGTAGGCAGGGCGCTGTATGACTATTTTGTGCATCAAGCCCGTGCGACCCACAGCGAGGTGCAAACCGGGGTGTTTGCGGCGGACATGCAAGTGGAACTGGTCAACGACGGCCCGGTGACCATCCCCATGCGGGTGGTCCCGCCGACAGGAATCGAACCTGTATTTCACGCTTAGGAGGCATGCGCACTATCCATTGTGCTACGGCGAGG
>CAIWRE010000538.1 GCA_903914985.1 uncultured beta proteobacterium
GGGCTGTTCTTTTGAAGTTGTGCGTGAGGTGAATCACATCGCCTTCGGGTTGTCCGCCAATAAAGGCGCTGCGGTGGCTGAGCACCGCGCCAGGATAGAGTGTTGCCAGCACACGCAGGCGCTCCCGGGCAATCAGGGCCGGCCAATCCGAAGGTGCCAACTGAGTGGCGATGCCGGGCGCAATGCGGTGCAGCTTGCCGGACTGGATGTCGCGCTGGACGGCCCGCTTTTGGGCAGAGCTGATCTCCGCATAGAGAATCAAGGACGCATCCAATGTCGTATTTTTGCGTGCTAAGGGCATGGCCGTAGACCAATTTGTCGGTTATTTGAGCTTTAAATTGATATTTTGTCGCAAATTAACTATACAACAAGAGTAAGCGTGAGGACAAGCGGATGGTGTGACTGCCTAGCCATTTATTGATAGTACGCGCCCCTAAAGATCATCCTATGAGCCTGCAGCATGGGAGGATGGACGCATTGTCTTATCCGCAACACCCAAGCATTCACCTTGAAAGGCCGCCCTCCATGACCGCCCAAATGTCTGAAACCCTGCTCCTGCGTGGCGAAAAACTCGCCCTCTGCACCGAGCCTCTGGCCCCTTACCTGGCAACAGGTACCAGACGGATCACATTTGACGCAGAGACTACCGCCTGCTGGCGGGGCTATGACGGCACCTGGGCGATAGAGGGCAACCGGTTGTACCTGGTCAAACTTGACGGCTCGAGCCACACCGCGGCCGGTTGGGTGGAGCGCAGCCTGGCCGACCTGTTCCCCGACTACCCCGATGGCGTGTTTGCCCACTGGTACACCGGCGAGCTGCGCTGCACCAAGGGCAAGCTTTTGAAGTACGTGCATGGCGGCTACGCCAGCAGCTACGAGCAAGACCTGTTCATTGAAATAGTGCGTGGCGAGGTGGTAGCCGAGCGCTTGATGGTCAACGGCGTGGCCGTGCCTGCCGGGGCTTTGCCTGCGTGAAGGCGCGCAAGGTACAGGCGGAATTTGTGTTTGAGACGAACTAAAGAATGAATAACCAAATGCGATCAAAATTTTTGTGGCTATGCCTGGGTCTAGGCCTCGCGCTGTGGCAACCCGCACAGGCGCAGTATGTGCCCAACCTGACGGTGCTGCGCACCTCGGACCGCTTCCATGTGCAGGCAGACGGCCGGTATACCCAGACCATGGAGGTGACGGTGGGGGTGGATACGCCTCAAGGCGTGGCGTCCGAAGGCGAGCGAAAAATTGCGTTCAACGACAAGCTTGAGACGCTGGAGATCGAAGAGGCTTACACCCTGCTGCCCGACGGCACGCGGGTGGATGTACCGTCCGACAAAATCCGCAAGCAAGACAACGGGAGCGAAGACGGCTACACCGACGAAAAGGTAATGGTCGTCATCTACCCCAAGGTGCAGGTGGGCAGCCAGTTGTACCTGCGCTCCAGGTCCGAGCAAGTCACACCGCAGTTTCCGGGTCATTTTTACTGGCACCGGTATTTTTCTCCGCACCATGTGTTTGCGCAGACCGAGTTCAATTTTCTGCTGGAGCCGGGTGTCAACCTGACATTTGACGCCGACGGTGTGGACGGCGGGCTGCAAGCGCCCTTACCCGAGGATGCACCAGGGGTGCGACGCTACCGCTTCACGTTCAGCCAAAAGGAGTTCTTTTCACCGGAGTCCGGGCGGGTGGCTTTGTCAGACTTTGCGCCGCACATCGCAGCCAGCACCTTCGTGGACTACGCCCAATTTGCCAAGGCCTACCAGGACCGGGCCAAGCCCATGGCAGCGGTAACGCCTGCCATTGCCAAGCTGGCTGCGGAATTGACGGCCAACGCCAAGGACGATCGCGCGCGGGTGCGCAGCCTGTACAACTGGGTGAGCGCCAACATCCGCTACGTGGCAGTGTTTGTCGGCAGTGACGGCTTTGTGCCCCACTCGGCCCAAAGCGTGCTGGACAACCGCTATGGCGACTGCAAAGACCATGTGATTCTGTTGGAGAGCTTGTTGGCGGCGGTGGGTATTGAAAGCACCACCGCGCTCATCAACTTGGGCACGGCCTACCGCTTGCCCAAACTGCCCATCGCCACACCGTTCAACCACGTGATTAACTATGTGCCTAGCCTGGACCTTTACCTGGACTCGACCACGCAGTTTGCCCCCATGGGTACCCTGCCTGATGACGACATGGCCAAGCCTGTATTGCTGACGGCCTCTGGCACCTTGGGAAAAACACCGGGCAATTCACCCGAGCGGGACTTCACGCACACCGAGACGCGCATGGTCTTGCAAAACGACGGCACCGTTGTGGGCAGCAGCAAGACGCGCATGGGCGGGCATGTCGAAGTCAACTCCCGGATGACCGAGTTCAACAACCAAAACAAAGACCAGCGGCACCTGATCAGCCGGCAGCTGGCGCGTTTTCAGGAAACCGGATACGGCGAGATGGGCAAGACAGCACCCGAGGACTTAGACAATCCATGGCAGATAAGCAGCACCTTTACGCTAGACCCACAGGTGAACGTGCCCGGGCCCAGTGCGATGACGATTCCCTATGGCCTGGTGCCCGGCAACCTGCGGGCCATGTCGAACTACACGCCGCCCAAGGCAAGACGCTACCCGCTGACCTGCTCGTCGGTGCGTTACTCGGAATCAACAGTTCTGGTTTTTCCGGCCAAGCTAAAAATTGACCGCATCCCCGTGGGCATGCACTCCAAAAACGGAGCTTTTGAATACGAATCGCATTACACGCTCAAGGGCCAGGAGCTCAAGGTATTGCGGGTCTACACCTCGCGCCGCGACAGCCCGGTCTGCAGTGCGAACGACGACAAAGACTGGCTCGCTTACCGCAGCGTGCTGCAGCGCGATTTGCGGGCGCAGGTGTTTTTTAGGTAAGGCGGCGATCGTTCAGCGTTTCCTGCAAACGTCGTAAGTCCAATGCAGCAAGTGAATGCTAAATTTCATCCACGGTAATAAATATGACAATAGTTAGTGGCCATTCCTTGATCGTCAGCCCGTGCTGCCGGTCGATTTACAAAACAGTGGTCTATGCGTCGCTCAATATGAGCGCCATTGGCTACTGGACCGACGGTGCGCAAGAGCATGGGCTTTCGCCAACCGATGGCGGTCTGCGTATTTGCCGGTGCGGGGCAGGATTTTTGCTGAAAGACGCAGTCCGTCTCGACATTGAAGCGAGGCCAGAGATCGAGTTTGCAGAAAGGCCAAAGGATGACCAGCTTCCGGCCATCATAGAAAGCGCCTCATCACCCTGCCTGGAAGTGACCGCGCGTCGCAACTACTGGCGCTTTTTGAACGACGAATACCGCGCGCGCTACCGGGCGCACCGGGAAACCGAGGACGCCATTGCCGACGCACAATGGAGAAGCGACTACTACGCGTCCTTGCCACTGCTGGCGCGTTCGATCAGAAGATTGATGCGCAGCGAACCCAAGTATGACTTCCCGAGGGCCACGCGCCCATTCACCGTGCCACCTTTCCACCCCAGCGCAGAGCAAGTTGAGAACATGACCAAGCTCCTCGCCCTGATCCTCGCCGGTGGCGACGCACCATTCAGGACCAATGGTCTGGAGGTTGCAGAGTTACACCGGCAGCTAGGCCAGTTTGAAGCCGCGGCGCAGGCCCTGAGCCAGTACCAAGATGACTACCAGGCCGTGTTGAAACAGATGATTGGCGCGCAAGTAGAACAACGTTGCAATGCGCCGGTCAGGTTTCGAATGTGATCTGAGAGCGAGATTCGTTTTGGACAGTTTGTGTTAAAATTTCAGCAACATTTAGACAAGGGCCGACGCCCTTACCAACCTGCCCCCGGGCAAGGTGGATCGCGAAAGCGGA
>CAIWRE010000539.1 GCA_903914985.1 uncultured beta proteobacterium
AAACGACTGGGTGACACGGGCATCAAACTGCACCTGTCCGAAGTGAAAGGGCCTGTGATGGATCGTTTGGCGCAAACACACTTTCTTGCGGACCTGAGCGGCAAGGTGTACCTTACGCACTTTCAGGCGATTCAAGAACTGGCGCCGGAGATCGTTGCTTAAGGTGAACGCCAGGGCGCTCTACCGTTTAGCTCGATGGCGTGATTTCACGCTAGCAGAGTCATGCCAGCATGCTTTGCCGCCTTGACGTCAAAAGTCATTGTCGCGTTGCATCCCGCGCCACTGGCTGAGCGCTCAATCAGGCAGTCCGCAAAGTCTGCACGCCCGTCGCCAAAAACTCGCAGCGCACGCATCACTTGGTCAGCGCGCTCCACCAAAAACTGTCTGGTTCGCAAAATCATTTCTAAGGCCTGTGCAACCTGCGCGTCCGTCAATTCATACGAAGTCGTAAGTACCCAGTACAGCTCCACCACCGACACCATGGTGATGTAGCCAACGTTGTCGCTGTCCAAAGACTCAATCAACTTGGTCGCTTTGGCAGATTGCTTGGCGTGATCTTGCATGATGTAGCGCACCAGCACATTGGTATCAAGGCCAATCATCGCGCGCTGCCCGCCCGCTTTGCAATGTCGGCGTTCATTGACTCAATGGACACCACTTTTTTTGCAGGTCCAAACATCCCCTTGAGTTCAGACACCTCGCTATTGGCGGCCAAAAATTCATAGCGACCCGGGGCGATCAGCACAAATTCCACCCGGTCGCCCGCATCCACCTTCAGGTGGTTTCGAACGTCAACGGGTATGGTTATTTGGCCTTTGGACGTCAGTGTGGCGGTAGACATGGATTTCTCCTTTTTCCTTACTTTAAGGTAAGGCAAATGGGTTGTCAATTCAACACGGGTTCCAGACTGTCCGCTGGCGAACGGACGCAAGCGGCGCGGTGAATTACGGTGCAAATGCGTGACAGCCGTTACGCACAAACCTCCCGCCGGTAGCACCCAAGCACCCCGGGAATTTCACTATTTTGAGGAATCCCATCATGGACCTACTTTTGGTTGTCATCTTGTTCTTGCTGGTGTTTGGTGGCGGCGGCGGCGTGTACTGGGGTCTTGGCACCGGCTGGGGCTTGGGTCCCATCGGTTTGATTCTGGTTGCGGTGGTCATCTCCTATTTGCTATTCGGCTATCGCGGCCGCAGGTGAGAGACTCACACAAGCCATGCCTACATTCGGATCCCCTTTTTCCGGTCTTGCGAAAGACAAAAAGATCAGCGCGAGGGAGCTGATCAGAGCCATTCGCTTTTCTATTGCCAGCGAATACGAGGCCACCCAGATATACATGCAGTTGGCCGAATCGACCGATAACACGCTGGCCATCAAGGTGCTTACCGAGATAGCTGACGAAGAGCGCGTTCACGCCGGGGAACTGCTGCGCCTTCTGCAGGAGCTGTCGCCAGACGAAGCCGGGCTCTATGCCAAGGGTGCCAAAGAGGTGGAAGAAAAGATCAAGAAGTAGGCCGGCCGGTGGGGGTTGAGCTACTATCGTGGCCTGCGGAAATTGACTTCCGCGGTTCCACAACAGGCCCTATGAACTTCCAAATCCAGCACCTTTCCACCCTCAGCAAATATGCCGGTATCAGCTTTATTGCCGGTGCCGTGAACCATGGCATGTTCAGCGAGCAGCGGTCCTTGATTACGGCGGCGCTGGGGGTTGTGTTCTTTATCGTCGGCGCCTACGTCGAGACCCGGTCACAAAGCGGCAAGGCGGTCGCCTGGGGGGATGTGCTTGGTTTTGGCATCTTGGCCTCCATTGGGCTGGGCTTTTTTACCGGCGGACTGCAGCACTTTCCAGACTCGCCCCAGCGTAGCGCCTGGGTGGTGCCAACAGGCTTTTTTCTGAGTTTGATTGCGCTGTATTTTGGCAACACCACCGAGCGGGCAAGCGCCAAAGCCGTACTTTGGTATGCGCTGGGCGGTGGTGCGGTGGTTGTGGCCGGCTGCCTGGCAGCTTTAGGGCTTTTGGGCAACCCTGCGCCGCACGAGCACGGCCATGAGGATGGCGGCGCGCATCAGCATGCGCAAGAGCAGGCGGCTCCGGCCGCCGCGGTGGCCACGCCCGCTGCTGGTGGCCACGACGCTGCTGCTGCGCGCACCGTAGTCATTGACATGAACGACAGCCTTCGCTTTGTCCCTGCCCAGTGGGAGGCCACCGAGGGTGAGCCCCTGCGCTTGGTCGTGATCAACTCAGGCAAGGCGCGCCATGAGCTGGTGATAGGCCAGGAAAAAGAGCTGGCCGAGCACGCCAAGCAGATGCGCGAGGCGCCCCAAGGCCACCACCACCACATGGACAACGCCGTGTCGGTGGAACCCGGAGGGGCAGCGGTGCTTAACTGGACGTTCAAAACCGCAGGCACCTGGGGCATGGCCTGCTTTGAACCCGGCCACTTTGAAGCGGGCATGGCCGGGCAAATTACCGTCGAGCCCCAGCACAGCCACTGACTGACCGGGCGCGGCAAAGCGTCTATTTCTTGATGGCCATTTTGTTGGCCACGGCGCGCACCCCCGGGATGGCTTGGGTCAGGTCGATAGCGTGGTCAATTTGCGCTTGGTTGTCCACAAATCCGCTGAGCTGAACCTCGTCAAAGCCGCGCTCGCTGCCCGCCAACGCGCTGTTGTCACTGTCCGTGGTCACCGTGGTGCGGCTGTAGGTGGTGCCAATCTTGCCCAGTACATTGAAGGTGTCACTCACGGGCATGCGGCCTATCAGACTGAAATTAATGCCATCCACCTTGGTGTCGCCGCCGTAGCGTGTGACCGAACCGAGATCGGCATACGAGGCTTCAATGCCGTAATTGGTGCCCGAGAAATAGTTGCCGATAGCCAAGCCGTGGGCCTGGCCTTGCTGCTGTCCGCCAAACACGCCAAAGGCCGTGATGGGGCGCGACAGATCCGCGGTACCCAGGTTCAAGGCAATGTAAGACGGCGTGAATGCTGCGCCTGAGCTGGAGTAACCGTCGGCTTGTGCCGCAACGCTGCACAGCAGCATTCCGAGAGCCAGCGCCGCAACGGGGAGCGCGGGGCGGCTCAGGATGCGGATATTGGCACCGGGGGCGCGGTTAAGAGAAGATGATTGGGTCATGGTGATGTGCCTTCTAGGGTTGAGCGTTGATG
>CAIWRE010000540.1 GCA_903914985.1 uncultured beta proteobacterium
TCATGGTGTGTCGCAAAGTTTCATCCTCGTGGGGGTAAAGCTTGGGGTAAAAGAACCAACCTTTTTGTAGAGTAAATATTTTTACCCCATGATCCGTCCAGGATTTACGAGGTGGCATACCCAGCGGAATGTTCAGCTGTTGCGAATTGAATATGCGACAATTTTTGAATTAGCATATATAAAAAGCGACAATTCAGGCCATGCTCGACTCCTTAACACGCAAAAACGCGACAACAGACACGGCGTTGATCCTTTATGCCGAGATCAGCCCCGCCCAAAAGCGGGCCGCGCAACGTGGCGTCCAGGCTGGCCAGCTTTCGCGCATCGCGTCTGGCATCGTTAGCAGCCTACCGTCCTCAGACTGGCCCGCTCTCATGGCCCGTGAGCGCTTGCGGGTGCTGGCCGCTTTGTTTCCGGGTGCCGTGCTCAGCCACCGCAGCGCCTTCAATGGCGGCCAAGCTGAAGATGGCGTGATTCACCTGACGCACAACTCCAAGCGCAGCTTCCAATTGCCTGGCCTGACCGTCATGCTCTGGAAAGGCCCACCACCTGCGCCCGGCGACACCGCCATGCTCGGGCGCGAGCTTTACTTTCCATCGTTGCCTCGATTGCTGCTCGAAAACCTTCAGCCCACACGCGGCCCCAACCGCCGCTCGGTGGGGCGTGAAGCCGTCGAAAAACGCCTGCTCGACACCTGCGACGCCCGTGGCGAAGAAGCCTTGGCGCAGTTGCGCGAACAAGCCCGCGCCCTGGCCCCAAGCCTGTCGCTCGAAGATGAGTTCAAGGTGCTTGACGACCAGGTGGGAAGCATTTTGGGCACCCGAGCCTCGCAGCTCACCACCCCGGAAGGCCGCGCCCGCACCGCCCCTATGCCCTACGACGCACAGCGCCTCGCCCTGTTTGAGCAACTCGCTGCCGCGCTGCGGGCCACCCCGCTGGTGCAACCGCCTGCTATGGCGCAAACCGAAGCTGCGCGGGCCAACTTTGCGTTTCTGGAGTCGTACTTCAGCAACTTCATTGAGGGCACCGAATTCGACGTGCAGCACGCCCGCGCCTTTGTGCTGCAAGGCCAGCCCATTGCCGAGCGGCCCAAAGACTCGCACGACATCTTGGGCGTGTACCGCCAAGCCCTACAACCCAGCTGGGCCCTGCAAACCCTGGCCAGTGGCGAACCCGTGCTGGCGCAACTGCGTGCTCGACATGCCGACCAAATGCAAGAGCGCCCCGAAGTCGGCCCCGGCGAATTCAAGGTTTTGGCCAACCGCGCTGGCAACACCGAATTTGTGGCTCCGCAGCGGGTGCGCGGCACTCTGGTGCAAGCCACGCAAATCTTGCCCAGCGTGCCCGCAGGCACAGCGCGGGCGCTGCTGGCCATGTTCATCGTGTCTGAAGTTCACCCCTTCAGCGACGGCAACGGCCGTCTGGCGCGACTGGTCATGAACGCTGAACTCTCGGCCGTGGGGGCTTGCCGCATCATCGTGCCCACCCTGTTTCGCGAGGAATACCTAGACAGCCTGAGAGCCCTCAGCCGCCAGGCAGACCCCGCCCCCTTCATGGCCGCCATGCAAAAAATCCACCGTTGGACCGCCGCCTTCAATTACCAGGACCTTGACGACACCATCTCCCAAATGGCCGCCTCCAATGCTTTTGAGCGCTCGCCCGTGCAGTTCAAGCTGCTCACCCCCAACGCCTGAGCCTGAAAGTGCCCGTCCTCAACGGCCCTACCAATTACCGTCAAAACTCCCTCACTCGGACTCCTTTTGACGCTTGGCGCGTTCTTTTTTCACATCTCGAATCTGCCAAAGTCCAAAAGCCAAGACCAA
>CAIWRE010000541.1 GCA_903914985.1 uncultured beta proteobacterium
GTGCCGCGCCTGCAAGACGTCTCGACCATGCTCAAGCTTATCCGCCACATGGGCGTTCAGATTGAGCAGCATGCCGATGGCAGCGTCAGCGCGAACGCAGGCAGCTTGAACCTGCCCGAAGCGCCCTACGAGCTGGTGAAGACCATGCGCGCCTCGGTGCTGGCGCTGGGGCCCTTGCTCGCACGGTTTGGCCACGCCAAGGTGTCGCTGCCCGGCGGCTGCGCCATTGGCTCGCGCCCGGTCGACCAGCATTTGCGGGGCCTGACCGCCATGGGCGCTGAAATTGCGGTGGAGCACGGCTACATGGTGGCCAAGCTCGGGGGTGGTCGCAAGCGCCTGCAAGGCGCCCGCATCACCACCGACATGGTCACAGTCACCGGCACGGAAAACTTCCTTATGGCTGCCGCACTGGCCGAGGGCGAAACCATTTTGGAAAACGCGGCGCAAGAGCCCGAGATCCCCGACCTGGCGGAAATGCTGATCGCCATGGGCGCGCGCATTGAAGGCCATGGCACCAGTCGCATCCGCATTCAGGGCGTGGAGGCTTTGCACGGATGCGAGCACCAGGTAGTGGCCGACCGGATTGAGGCCGGAACCTTTATGTGCGCCGTGGCGGCGACCGGTGGCGATGTGCTGCTACAGCACGGCCGTGCCGACCACTTGGATGCGGTGATCGAGAAGCTGCGTTCTGCAGGTGCCACCGTCACCGCGGTGGACGGTGGAATCCGCGTTCAGTCCAGCGGGCGCTTGCATGCGCAGGGCTTTCGCACCACCGAGTACCCCGGTTTTCCCACCGATATGCAAGCCCAGTTCATGGCGCTCAACTGCATCTCGAATGGCACCTCCAAAACCACGGAGACGATTTTTGAGAACCGCTTCATGCACGTGAACGAACTCGTGCGGTTGGGCGCCAACATCCAGATTGAGGGCAAAGTGGCGCTGGTGCAGGGTGTTGCAGCCTTGTCGGGCGCCACCGTTATGGCGACCGATTTGCGCGCGTCAGCCTCCCTGGTGATTGCCGGACTGGTAGCGCAGGGTGAGACGGTGGTTGAACGGATTTACCATTTGGACCGCGGCTATGACCGGATGGAGTCCAAGCTACGCGGCCTGGGCGCCGATATTGAACGCATCAAATAGCCACTTTGCCGATCTGAAATTGCACTGAACCCACCAGCGAGACCCGCCATGATCACCATCGCCTTGTCCAAAGGCCGCATTTTTGAAGAGACGCTGCCGCTGTTGCGCGCCGCGGGCATTGAGGTGCTCGACGATCCCGAAAGATCGCGCAAACTGATTTTGGATACCAACCAGCCCGGCGTGCGAGTGCTGGTCGTGCGCGCCACTGACGTGCCGACGTACGTGCAGTTTGGCGGTGCCGATCTGGGCATTACCGGCAAAGACACGCTTCTGGAGCACGGCGGCGACTGGGGCAGTGCTACCAGCGGCGCAGGCCTGTTTCAGCCCCTGGACCTGCAAATTTCCAAGTGCCGCATCAGCGTGGCTGTGCGCGCCGACTTTGACTACGCCCATGCGGTGCGCCAAGGCGCGCGCTTGAAAGTGGCGACCAAGTACGTCGCGATTGCCCGGGAATTTTTTGCCACCAAAGGCGTTCACGTCGATCTGATCAAGCTCTACGGCAGCATGGAGCTCGCGCCCCTGGTGGGCATGGCGGACGCGATCGTGGATTTGGTCTCCACCGGCAACACACTCAAGGCCAACAAGCTGGTCGAGGTGGAACACATCATGGACATCAGCGCACGCCTGGTGGTCAACCAAGCGGCGCTCAAGCTCAAGCGCGAACCCATTCGCGCCATCATCAACGCCTTTGCGGGTGCCATTGGCAAGGCTTGAGTTGTATGTCATTCACCGCAACCCCTGTCCGCCTGTCCACCCAGGACGCTGATTTCGAGGCACAGTTCACTGCGCGCCTGCATTGGTCGGCGGACACCGACGCCGATATCGAGCAGCGGGTCGCCTCTATCCTCGCCGATGTGCAGCGCCGGGGCGATGCGGCATTGTTGGAGTACACCGCACGCTTTGACGGCTTGCGGGCAGAAAGCGTGTCTGAGCTTGAACTCACGCAGGCGGAACTGAAGGCGGCGTTTGAGGCGATTTCACCCGCTGAGCGCCAGGCACTGGAGTTTGCCGCTGCACGGGTGCGCAGCTACCACGAGGCGCAAAAACAGGCTTGCGGCCAGAGCTGGAGCTACCGCGACGCCGACGGCACGCTCTTAGGTCAAAAAGTGACACCGCTGGACCGTGTGGGCATTTATGTGCCCGGCGGCAAGGCGGCCTATCCGTCCAGCGTGCTGATGAACGCCATCCCCGCCCATGTGGCCGGCGTGACCGACATCATCATGGTGGTGCCGACACCGCAGGGCGTCAAAAATCCGCTGGTGCTGGCGGCAGCCTATGTGGCGGGTGTGAGCCGCGCCTTCACCGTGGGCGGTGCCCAGGCGGTGGCGGCGCTGGCCTATGGCACGGCCACCATTCCTGCAGTGAACAAGATCACCGGCCCCGGCAACGCCTATGTGGCAGCCGCCAAGCGTCGCGTTTTTGGCACGGTGGGGATCGACATGATCGCCGGTCCGAGCGAAATTCTGGTGCTGGCTGATGGAAGCACCCCGCCGGACTGGGTTGCCATGGACTTGTTCAGCCAGGCTGAGCACGACGAACTTGCGCAAAGCATCTTGCTCTGCCCCGATGCCGCCTATATAGCCCAGGTGCAAGCGTCCATTGACCGGTTGCTGCCAGACATGCCGCGCGCCGAGATCATCGCCAAGTCATTGACGGGTCGTGGTGCCTTGGTGCACACCCGCAGCATGGAAGAGGCCTGCGCCCTGAGCAACCGCATCGCCCCCGAGCACCTGGAAGTCTCCAGTGCCGACCCCCACCGCTGGGAGCCCCTGTTGGTGCACGCCGGTGCCATCTTCCTGGGCGCTTACACCAGCGAGTCCTTAGGGGACTACTGCGCCGGGCCCAACCACGTATTGCCGACGTCGGGCACTGCGCGCTTTTCCAGCCCGCTGGGCGTGTACGACTTTCAAAAGCGCAGCAGCCTGATTGAGGTCAGTGCAGCAGGCGCGCAAATTCTGGGGCCTGTGGCTGCGACACTGGCCTATGGCGAAGGCCTACAAGCCCACGCCCGCGCCGCCGAAATGAGGTTGAAATGAACCGGCCTTTGGCGCCAAGCGCAGAGACTTTGGTGCAGCAGCGCATTCGCGACGATGTACAGGCCATGCACGCCTACGTGGTGCAAGACCCTCAGGGCATGGTCAAGCTCGACGCGATGGAAAACCCCTTCCCTTTGAGCCCTGCGCTGCAATCGGCCCTGGGCGCGCGACTGGGTGCCGTGGCGCTGAACCGCTATCCCGGCGTTCGCGTGAACGACTTGCGCCAGGCGCTGGCGCAGTATGCGCACATGCCCGAGGACTACGACATCATTTTGGGAAACGGCTCGGATGAGCTGATTTCTTTGATCAGCATGGCCTGCGCGGTACCGAGCGATGCCCGCACAGGGAAAAAGCCGGTGGTACTCGCACCCGTGCCTGGCTTTGTCATGTACTCCGTGAGTGCGCAGCTGCAGGGCATGGATTTTGTCGGCGTACCCCTCACGGCCGACTTCGCGCTGGACCTGCCCGCCATGCTGAGCGCCATCGCGCGCACGCAGCCGGCTGTGGTCTATCTGGCTTATCCCAATAATCCGACCGCCAATCTTTGGGATGAGGCGGACATGGCGCAGGTCGTGGCCGCCGCAGGGCAGTGTGGCAGCCTGGTCGTGCTCGATGAGGCCTACCAACCGTTTTCCAGCCGCAGTTACTGGGACACCATCCGCGCCCAACCCGAAGCCCACAGCCATGTGCTGTTGATGCGCACGCTGAGCAAATTTGGCCTGGCGGGCGTGCGGCTGGGTTACTTGATGGGCCCCACAGCATTGGTGGCGGAGCTCGACAAAGTACGCCCGCCCTACAACATCAGTGTGCTGAACTGCGAATGTGCCTTGTTCGCTCTGGAACATGCCGACGCATTTGCGCAGCAGGCCCAGGCCATTTGCGATGAGCGTGATCGATTGCAGCAGGCTTTGCGGGAGATGCCCCGGCTCACCGTGTGGGACAGCCAGGCCAATATGATTTTGGTGCGGGTGGCCGGCCAAATCGGGGTAGACGTGGCACAGCAAGTGTTTGAGGCATTGCGCAACCACGGCGTGCTGATTAAGAACGTTTCTAAAATGCACCCCGTATTGGCGGGTTGTTTACGCCTGACCGTGGGCACCGCCGACGAAAACACCCAGCTGCTTGCAGCATTAGAGGCCTCACTATGACCCAAACTGCCCTGACTGAAGTGCATCTGTCCCCCGCCGGCGGCCCACGTGCCGCGCGCACGGCCGAAGTGGAGCGCACCACAGCGGAGACGCGCATCCACGTCAAAGTGAATCTGGACGGCAGCGGCCAGTCGCGCCTGTCCACGGGCATTGGCTTTTTTGACCACATGCTCGACCAGATCGCACGACATGGTTTGATTGACCTGGAGATCGAAGCCGAGGGCGATTTGCACATCGACGGCCACCACACGGTGGAAGATGTCGGCATCACCCTGGGCCAAGCCGTGCACAAAGCAGTCGGCGACAAAAAAGGCATCCGCCGCTACGGCCACGCTTATGTGCCGCTGGACGAGGCCTTGTCGCGGGTGGTGATTGATCTGTCCGGTCGCCCCGGCCTGACCATGCACATCCCGTTTACCAGCGGGGTGATTGGCGGCTTTGACACCCAGCTCACGCACGAATTTTTCCAAGGCTTTGTGAACCACGCCGGCGTGACGCTGCACATTGACAACCTCAAAGGGGATAACGCCCACCACCAGGCCGAAACCGTGTTCAAAGCCTTTGCCCGCGCTTTGCGCAGCGCATTGGAATACGATCCACGCGCAATGGAGGCGATTCCCTCTACCAAGGGCTCGCTGTAGCCCGCCACTGTCCGCTGCCCCATCGCCTTCTGGAATGAAAACTGTCGCGATTGTTGATTACGGCATGGGCAATTTGCGCTCGGTGACCCAAGCCGTTATGCATGCGGCGGAGCACGAGGGTGTGCAGGCCGTTTGGGCCCGTACGCCGCAAGAGGTGATGGACGCCGAACGCGTGGTGCTTCCCGGCCAGGGCGCCATGCGCGACTGCATGCGCGAGCTGCACGACTCCGGCATGCTGCCCGCCGTATTGCACGCCGCCGCCCACAAACCCCTCATGGGCGTGTGCGTGGGCATGCAAATGCTGCTGGACCACAGCGAGGAGCAGGACACGGCTTGCCTGGGCCTGATGCCTGGCAATGTGGTCAAGTTCGATTTGCAGGGGCAAGTCCAAGCCGATGGAAGCCGCTTCAAGGTGCCGCAAATGGGCTGGAACCAGGTCTGGCGCAACAACCATGGCCGGGCGCCGCACCCGGTGTGGGGAGAGGTGCCCGACGGCAGCTACTTCTATTTTGTGCACAGTTATTACGCAAAACCGTCCGATGCACGCCACAGCGTGGGTGAAACCGACTATGGTTCGCGTTTTTGCTCAGCCATTGCACGCGATAATATTTTCGCTACCCAATTTCATCCGGAAAAGAGCGCACAACAAGGCTTGGCGCTTTTCCGCAATTTTTTGCGCTGGAACCCTTAAACTTTTTTTGCTTCCTTTTCTTCTTTCACCACCGCTAAAGCACCATGCTGTTAATTCCCGCGATTGACCTCAAAGACGGCCACTGTGTTCGCCTGAAACAGGGCGATATGGACCAATCCACGACTTTTGGCGAAGACCCGGCGGTCATGGCGCGCCGCTGGGTGGACAAAGGGGCGCGGCGCTTGCACCTGGTGGATTTGAACGGCGCGTTTGCCGGCCATCCCAAGAACGAAGCGGCCATCCGCAAGATCTTGAAAGAGGTGGGCAGCGAGGTCGACGTGCAACTCGGCGGCGGCATTCGCGACCTGGACACGATTGAACGCTATCTGGACGCCGGTCTGCGCTATGTGATTATTGGTACTGCTGCGGTCAAAAACCCTGGCTTTTTGCAAGACGCCTGCACCGCTTTTGGCGGCCATATCATCGTCGGCCTGGACGCGCGTGATGGCAAGGTGGCCACTGATGGTTGGAGCAAGCTCACCCGCCATGATGTCGTGGACCTGGGCAAAAAGTTTGAGGACTACGGCGTCGAATCCATCATTTACACCGACATCGGGCGTGACGGCATGCTCAGCGGCATCAATATTGAAGCCACGGTGAAACTGGCGCAGGCGCTGACCATTCCCGTGATCGCTTCGGGTGGCTTGAGCAACCTGGCCGATATCGAGGCGCTGTGCGCCGTGGAAGACGAGGGTGTGGAAGGCGTGATCTGCGGCCGCGCCATTTACACCGGCGACTTGGACTTTGCGGCCGGACAGGCCCGCGCCGACGAAATCAATGGCTGATGGCGGCGCGCTGTGCCGCAGCGAAACCCAGCACGGCCAGCCCGGTCAGCGGCTCACCCTGGCCAATGGTGACTCCGTTTGGGTCGCGCTGCACGGCGCCCACGTGGTGTCGTGGCGTGCAGCCCGGCGTGAGCGCCTCTACTTAAGCCCCCGCAACCACTGGGATGGCCGCACGGCCATTCGCGGTGGCGTGCCGGTGTGTTTTCCCCAGTTCAATCAGCGCGGCAGCCTGCCCAAGCACGGCTTTGCGCGCAATCTTGCGTGGACCGTGGGCTCATCCAAGGTGCAAGACGACGAAGTGCAGCAAGACTTTCTGCTTGCGTCGAGCCCTCAGACACGGGCGTTTTGGTCACAACAATTTGAGGCAACTGTGCGGGTTGTGCTGACGCCGGGCGCATTGACGGTCACTCTGTTGGTGCACAACACCGGCGACACACCCTTGGAATTCTCAGGCGCTCTGCACACGTACTTGGCGGTTGACCGGATTGAACAGGTGCGTTTGACCGGCTTACAAGGCCAGGCGGAGTGGGACGCCGTGAGCGACCGGCACGCCAGCGCGGCTGCGGAACTGCAATTCGACGGCGAATTCGACCGCGTATATGACGCCGCACTTTCGCCCTTGCACCTGCATGACGGTGCCAGCCGACTTGAAGTAAGCCAAAGCCCGAGCTGGGCCCACAGCGTGGTGTGGAACCCCGGGCGAGAAAAATGCGCCGCCATGGCCGATTTGCCCGCTGACGGATACGCGCACTTTGTCTGCGTGGAAGCCGCCCAAGTCATGTCGCCGATCACGGTGCCTGCCGCCGGGAACTGGCAGGGATGGCAACGCCTTTGCGTGGTCCAGGACTGAACATGCTGGCCAAACGCATCATCCCTTGCCTGGACGTGACCGGTGGCCGCGTAGTGAAGGGCGTGAATTTTGTGGAGCTGCGCGATGCGGGAGACCCGGTAGAAATTGCTGCCCGCTACAACGACCAGGGTGCCGACGAATTGACGTTCCTGGACATCACCGCCACCAGCGACGCGCGGGATGTGATTCTCCACATCATCGAGGCGGTGGCCTCGCAGGTGTTCATCCCTTTGACGGTGGGCGGCGGTGTGCGCACCGTAGACGATGTGCGCCGAATGCTCAACGCGGGCGCTGACAAAGTGAGCTTCAACTCAGCCGCCATCGCCAACCCCCAAGTGATTGAGGACGCTTCCCACAAATACGGCGCCCAATGCATCGTGGTGGCAATCGACGCCAAACGACGCCAGGGCGAGGCGCTGGCGCTGCGCGGACCGGGTTGGGATGTTTTCAGCCATGGCGGACGCCAGAACACGGGGCTGGACGCCGTGGTTTGGGCAACTGACATGGCGCGGCGCGGCGCCGGTGAAATTTTGCTCACCAGCATGGACCGCGACGGCACCAAATCCGGTTTTGACTTGGAGCTCACCCGCGCCGTAGCGGACGCCGTGCCGGTGCCCGTGATCGCATCCGGCGGCGTGGGCACGCTGGACCACCTGGCCGACGGCGTGAGCATCGGGGGCGCCGATGCAGTGCTGGCGGCGAGTATTTTTCACTACGGCGAATTCACCGTCGGACAGGCCAAGGCGCGCATGGCCGCCCGTGGCATTCCTGTGCGATGGGACGCACGATGAGCTGGCTCGACGACATTCGCTGGGACGCGCAGGGCTTGGTGCCTGCGATTGCGCAGGAGCAGGGCAGCAAAGATGTGCTGATGTTCGCGTGGATGGACCGGGAGGCTTTGCAAAAGACCGCCGAGCTGGGCCGCGCCGTCTACTTCAGCCGTTCGCGCAACAAGCTGTGGTTCAAGGGCGAGGAGTCCGGCCATGTGCAGGTCGTCCACGAAATCCGCGTGGACTGCGACGCAGACGTGGTGCTGCTGACCGTCACCCAGCAAGGGCATACTCCGGGAATCGCCTGCCATACGGGGCGTCACAGCTGCTTTTTCAGTGTGCTGAAAGACGGGATGTGGCAAGCCGTGGACCCTGTCTTGAAAAATCCGGATTCCATCTACAAGTAGCACCATGCCCTCCACTGATTTGTCCCAAGACGCCTTGGCGCGCCTGGCAGCCGTCATCGAAACCCGCAAAGCGGCCAATGGTGGCGACCCTGCCGCCAGCTATGTGGCGCGCCTGCTGCACCAGGGGCCTGACGCGTTTCTGAAAAAAATCGGTGAGGAGGCCACTGAAGTCGTGATGGCCGCCAAGGACGCCGACCACGGTGGCGACGCCACAAAAATTGTGAATGAGGTGGCCGATCTCTGGTTTCACTGCCTGATCGCGCTGGCCCATTACGACCTGACGCCTGGCCACGTGGTGGCCGAACTCGAACGTCGGGCGGGCACCAGCGGCATCGAAGAAAAAGCCTTGCGCAAAGCTGTATTGCGCGATGCACAGGGCGGCTAGCGCCTGTACTCCCTTGAAACCGATGGATTCCACCATGACGTCCCACAGCGTTGACCACGATCCCAACTGCCTGTTTTGCAAAATTGTCGCCAAACAGATCCCCTCGCGCCCCGTCTATGAGGACGACGATTTTTATGCGTTTCACGACATCGCACCCTGGGCACCGGTGCATTTTCTGCTGATCCCCAAGACCCACATTCCTTCCATGGCGCACATCACCGAAGACCATGCCGCTCTCATGGGGCGCATGATGGCCTTGGTGCCGCAGCTAGCTTTGCAGGAGGGATGCAACCCGTACCCGGACGGCGGCTACCGCTTGGTGACCAATACCGGAGCCGAAGGTGGCCAGGAGGTGCGTCACCTGCATTTCCACATCATGGGCGGTTCGCGCCCCTGGCTGCGCGGCTAAAGGGCTTCCCGGCCCACGCATATTTGGCGGCGACTAGAATTCCACCACCTCATCAGGAGAACATCATGGGTTTATCCACCACACATCTGCTCATATTTTTAGCCATCATCGTTGTGATCTTCGGCACCAAAAAGCTGCGCAATATCGGCTCCGATTTGGGCGGCGCGGTCAAGGGGTTTAAGGACGGCATGAAAGACGGTGGCGAAAAGCCCGCCGAAGCGGCTGCAACTGCGCAGCAAGTGGCCGCCAACACGGCAGCTGTCAAAGAGACCATCGACGTCGAAGCCAAAGCCAAGCACTAAGTGCGTTTGGCATGCGGGCAGTAACGCTTTTCAGTAGGGTTTTTTGTGTTTGATATTGGCGTTACCAAACTCGCGATGGTCGGCGGCATTGCACTCATCGTTATTGGCCCCGAAAAGCTCCCGGCGGTTGCCAAGACCCTGGGAACCTTGCTGGGCCGGGCGCGTCGCTATGTGGCAGACGTAAAAGAAGAGGTCAACCGTTCGATGGACCTCGA